>JBAWDI010001063.1:0-2402 GCA_049590695.1 Bryobacteraceae bacterium | reverse complement strand
ACGATGCCGCAATCGAAGAAATAAGTTGGTGCGGGCGGATCGATTTCAAACGGCATGGTTCGAGAGGCGGAGTCCCACGCCGTGCGGGTCAGAAAACGGGCTGCGGCTACGGCGCGGTCAAGATACCGCGCATCCTTCGTGACGGCGTGCAGATAGACGAACGTACTGGCCGCGTACCCGGTGATTTCGGTCGAGACCGCGTGGTTGCGCTCCAGGTCCGTGCGGTAATAGCGGGCTACGCCGCCGTTCGGTTGCTGAATGCCGGAGCGCAGAAACCACTCTCCGGCGCGGGACAGATGCGAGGACAACTTGCCAGTTTAGCAGAGAGACCCGCCACGAAGAACCAGCCACACCGCTCCGGGTGCGCGACATAAAAGTGGCGGACTCTCCGATTCCGAAGCGGCGTAGCCGTTTCGCTAGCCCGTCAGGGCGAAAGGGAGTAGACCACGGCGCAAGCCGTGGGACCAGTGAGCCACCGTGGTAGCCCCCGGAAGGGGGCGGAAGAAGTGTGCTGGGCATGCTCAGCAGCTTGGGGGTGAAAGTCCCCTGCCCAACCCGATGGAGGTGAAGGGCTAGTGAAAACGCAAGGGCTACCGCCGCGAGGCGGGGTCTGAAAGAAGCGTAGAGCAAACGTGCGAGCCGATGGACAAAAACCGGATACGAGGCGTCAGCGCCGGACGAGCGGGCTTCTTGCCGCGAAGTCCAAATCCATCAAGGGTGCGAAGCGTAGATCCGGCGTCCCCAGAGGGGACCCCGCACGGAAGGCTGCGGAACTTACCCCAGGAGATCTGCTCCGTGTCCGAAACGGACTGAGGCTGTCGAAAGGCGGCCTGACTGCGGAGCAGAAGTCAGCAGAGGGCATATTAGGTCATGACGTCGGCAAGGGTAGTGAGGCACTCCGAAGGCCGAAAGGCGGAGCCATGGATAGGCCAAGCCGGAAACGGTGGCTGAAGGCCCGAACGGGAAGGAGCGGCCAGTAGGCCATGAGTCTCAAGGACGACAAGCAGCAGCATATCCAGATGGAACTGGACTTCTCTTCTGCGCTGACGGGTGAAGCCCGAGAGGCGGGAAGGGAAGGGACTGAGCCGTCCGGGGCGAGGAACGGAACCGAAAACCCAGCCAGCACGAAACGATTGATGGAGGAAGTATGTGAGCGAGAAAACCTGAGGGCAGCATTGCGGCAGGTGAAGGCCAATAAGGGTAGTCCGGGCGTTGACGGAATGACCGTCGGCGGAATCAAGGATTACCTGAAACAGCACTGGCCAGCCATCCGGGAACAACTGCTGAACGGGGTAAAGGCGCTATCATGACTGAAGCGAAGGAGACGCATGCACGGGGCTGGCTATTCATCGGCTGGGATCGGGGATCGCCTTGCGGACCAGCTTTGACGTGAAGCCGGGAAGTTACATGATCCGGCTGGTGGTGAGGGACGACGAAGGGCAACTGATGGCAGCGGAGAACGGCGCTGTCGAGATTCCATGACTGGAGGTGTAAGGTGCGGTTGCAAAGCATGTCGCTGTTAGCGGGAGTTTTGTTCTGTGCCGGCGCTGTGGCGCAGGCCCAGCAGGTGGGCGCTCCGGCCGCCTCTCAAACTGTCATCCGGACGGAAACGCGGCTGGTCCTGGTGGACACCGTGGTCACCGACAAAAAGGGCGCCTACATTCATGATCTCGTCCTGAAGGATTTTCGCGTCTGGGAAGACAACAAGGAACAAGCCATCAAGAGTTTTTCCTTCGAGGCGGATCCGGCCTCTCCCTCCAGCTCTCAAAGGCGCTACCTGGTCCTGTTCTTCGACAATTCCACCATGAACTCCGGCGACCAGATTCGAGCGCGCCAGGCGGCGGCCAGGTTTATCGACAACAACGCCGGTCCAAACCGGCTGATGGCCGTCGTCAATTTCGGCGGCGCCGTGCAGATTGCCCAGAACTTCACGGCCGACGCCGATCGGCTCAAACAGGTGGTGAGCGGCGTGAAATCGTCGGCGGTCTCACCGAATGCCGAGGTCGCCTTGATCGGCATGCCCCGTTTGGGCCGTGGCGCGGCCGATTATGGCGCGCGCAGTGTAGTGCTTGCCTTGCGAAGTCTGGCCAAGAACCTGGCCGACGTTCCTGGCCGCAAGACCCTGATCCTGTTCACCGCCGGCTTCCCGCTCAATTCCGAGATCCGTTCGGAGGTGACGGCTGCCATTGACGCCTGCAACAAAGCCAATGTCGCGATTTATCCCATCGACGTTCGCGGTCTCGTGGGCGGGCTCGACATGTCCGCGCCGCACGGCTTGGTCGTCCAGCCCCGCCCCGCTGGTGTGCGGCTCGGCTTCGGCTTTTTGCAGGCCGCTTCTTTTGTTGCGTCATCCCCGGAAGGGGAAGGGCAGACAAGGGGAGGCGCAACCACCGGCGGTACTC
>JBAWDI010001062.1:0-2760 GCA_049590695.1 Bryobacteraceae bacterium | reverse complement strand
GCCGCCGGCGGCGCGCCCGTGGGGGAACTAGGTACTGCTTGCGCCGCTTCTTTCTTCGGCTCGGGTGTGGGGTTTGGCTCGGCTGGAGCCGTGGGTGTGGGCTTGGCCGCCGCCACCACCGGCGCGGCTGCTGAACCGAGCCGCGGCATCTCCAGCGTCCAGTCTCTGTTGCTCGCGTCGGCCCCCACGCTGACTTCGGCCCGCTGGGTTTGGAACCCGAACATCTCGATCTGGATCTCCCAGACTCCGGGAGTCAGGTCCAGCGCGTAGCGTCCGTTGGCGTCGGTATAGACTACGACCTTGGCGCCCCCCTGCCGGGCGGTTACCGTGGCTCCGGGAATGAACTGGTCCGCGGCGCGAACCGAGCCGCTTTGCTGGGCCGGGGTTAGAAACCCAGGACCCAGCAGGACGACAGCAACCAATAGGGGGCGTAGCACGGGACTCTATACCAATACTTCCCTCCTACGCGGAGTTAGTTCGCCTTTTTCGCCGTGAACTCGATCGGCGGCGGCGCGTTGTCCATGCCTTCCATGGAGCGGGAAAACTTGATCTCGCTGCCCGAGACCTTCCCTTTGAACACCAGCTTCATCTCGTTCCCGCCGTAGTTCCTCACCACCACAAAGGAAACGTCGTCGCCGCTGGTCTTTCCGTCCGTGATCTCCACGGGGCCGCCGCGCCCGCCATCCATCGTGCCCGTGAGCTTGGCGCCGTCAACCTTGAATACAAAGGTGGTTTCCGAGGTGTTGCCGCTGCGTCCCGGAACCTGCGCGGTCCACTTCCCCGTGACGTCGGCAGCCGACGCTGCCAATGCAAAGATGCCCAGAAGGGCAGTCAACAGGATTGTTCTCATGCAACCTAAGATGGTTCTCGCCGGGGCGGAAGTTACAGCCGAGCGCCTCTTTACAGCCCCTTCTTCACCAGGAACGCGATCAGGTCGATCACGCGGCAGGAGTAGCCCCACTCGTTGTCGTACCAGGCCACCACCTTCAACAGGTTGCCGTCCAGCACCTTGGTCAACTGCCCGTCCACGATGGAACTATTGGGGTTATGCAGCATGTCGGTCGACACCACGGGGTCTTCCGTGTAGGCCAGAATGCCCTTCAACTCGCCTTCCGCGGCGGCCTTCAGCGCGGCGTTGACTTCCTCGCTGGTGGCCGGCTTTTCCAGCAACGCCACCAGGTCCACCACCGAAACGTCGGGGGTCGGCACGCGCATCGAGTACCCATCCAGCTTGCCCTTCAACTGCGGCATCACCAGCCCGATGGCCTTGGCGGCGCCCGTCGTGGTGGGGATCATGTTCAACGCCGCGGCGCGGGCCCGGCGCAGGTCCTTGTGCGGGAAGTCGAGCACGTTCTGGTCGTTGGTGTAGCTGTGGATCGTGGTCATCGATCCCTTCTGGATGCCGAACTTGTCGTACAGCACCTTGACCAGCGGTCCCAGGCAGTTGGTGGTGCACGAAGCGTTCGAAATAATATTGTCCTTGGCCGGGTTGTAGGCGTTCTCGTTCACGCCCAGAACGATGGTGATGTCTTCATTCTTGGCGGGGGCCGAGATGATGACCTTCTTGACCGTCCCGCGAATGTGCTTCGAGGCCTCTTTGGCGTCCGTGAACTTGCCGGTCGATTCGATCACGATTTGTGCGCCCACCGACGTCCAGTCGAGTAGCGCCGGGTCCTTGCACGCGAACACCTTGATCTTCTTCCCGCCGACGGTGAGGCCGTCGGCGTCCGCCGTGACGTCCACGCCGAGCGGTCCCAGCACGGAATCGTACTTCAGCAGGTGGGCCAGCGTTTTCGTATCGGTAATATCGTTCACCGCCACGAATTCGATATCCGTCCGGCCGAGACCGGCGCGGACCACATTCCGGCCAATGCGGCCGAAGCCATTAATACCAACTTTGACTGCCATTTTTTCTCCTGTTTAGATGAAGGGTGAGTTAATACTAAGGATATCAAGAGGCTAGTATCCGGAGCAACCGGCCGCTCGGGAGACAGATAATAAGGAAGACACGATGATCGCCACCGTCACGTTGAATCCGGCACTCGACAAGACCATGGCCATTCGCGGCTTCGCGATCGGCGCGACGAACCGGGCCTCCATCGAGCAGATCGACGCGGGTGGCAAAGGCATCAACGTCGCCAAGGCGGCCAGGCAGCTCGGGTGCCCCGCGATCGCGCTCGGGTTTCTGGCCGGCTCCAATGGCCGCTGGATTGCCGATGCCCTTCAGGCGATGGGTATCCCTTGCGATTTCGAATGGGTTCCTGGAGAAACGCGCGTCAACCTGAAGATCAAGGATCCCCTCACGGGCACGGAAACCGAGATCAACGAGCCCGGCTTTCAAGTGGGAGCGGACCACGTGCAGTCGCTGAAGCGGAAGATCGACGAGCAAGCCGGGCAATGCTCGGTCATGGTATTCTCCGGAAGCCTGCCGCCGGGCGTGCCGCCGGAGATCTATGCGGAATTCATCCGGATTGCCCGGAATCGCGGCGCCCAAACAATCCTCGACACCGCCGGGGCCGCTCTGAAATATGGAATTGCCGCTGGACCGGATCTCATCAAGCCCAACCGTGCCGAAGCGGAAGAGGTGCTGGAAACGAGAATCGACGGAGTGGCGGCGCTCGTTGGCGCGGCCCGCCGGCTTCTCGAGCTCGGCGCGCGAGTGGTGGTGCTGTCTTTGGGCGCGGACGGAGCCTTGGCGGTTTCCCCGCGCGAGCGGTGGCGAGCCTGGTCTCCCTCGGTTACCGCTGCGAGCGGCATCGG
>JBAWDI010001061.1:0-3621 GCA_049590695.1 Bryobacteraceae bacterium | reverse complement strand
GGCTAGCAGTCCGCGGCGGGCTGTGTGGGGCAGGATTGGCTGCCCCACACGGCGGCATAGGCGCAAATAAAGGCACGCAGTGCCGGCAGGACAGGCAAGCAGGCCGATTGCAAATCGGCCGCAGGATACAATCCTGCCCCACAGCGGGCGCCGTTGGAATGCCGCGCCGGCGGTTTTCACTGCGCATCCGCCCAAGTGATGAGTCCAGGTAGGAACGTCTTGGGTTCGTCGGGGTGGAAGGGCAACACCCGCACTGTGTAGCCGTGCAGACCGCTCCGGGAGCAGGGCACGGCGGCCGCCTCGAAGATACAAAGTCCTTCCGGGCTCTGCCCCGCCGGTTGCATGGGAATCGGTGCGCCACCCGTGATTTCGCCGCCGGAGTCGAGCCGGCCCAAATAGAGTTCCACCGCGACTTCATCGGTGGGAATTGCCCCGAGCCGGACCCACGCCCGGACCTGGATCTGGCTGCCGACGGCCAGTTGAGTGGCCGCCAGCGCGGCGATGCGCTCGACGCGGACCTGGGCCCAATTCGCCCGTATGCGCGAAACCCAGGCCGCCAGCGCCCTGGCGCGCGCCGAGTTCTCCGCCGTCAACCGTTGGTATCTCTCGTGCGCCGCCACATAGCAATCGGCGGCGTATTGCTTGACCACACGCTGCATGTTGAATGACGGACACAAATGGGAGATGGAACTTTTCATGTTGGCGATCCAGCGCCGCGGCACGCCATCGGCCGCCCGATCGTAGAAAGCGGGAACGATATCGTGTTCCAGCAAGTCGTAGAGGGCGGCCGACTCCACCTGGTCCTGGTACTCGGCGTTGTCGTAGCTCTCGCCGCGTCCGATGGCCCACCCCACAAACCGATTCCCGGCAGCCGCCTCCCGCCAGGCTTCGTCCCACCAGCCATCCAGGATGCTCAGATTGATGGCGCCGTTGGGCAGCGCCTTCATGCCGCTGGTTCCACTGGCCTCCTGGGGCCGCAGCGGAGTGTTGAGCCATATATCCGAGCCCTGCACCAGGCACCGCGCCATGGCTGTATCGTAGTCCTCGAGGAACACGATCCGGCGGCGGAACTCTTTCTGCTGGGCCAGTCTTATGATTTGCTGGATCAACCGCTTTCCGGCATCGTCGCGAGGATGGGCTTTGCCGGCAAACAGAATCTGCACGGGACGCTCGACATTATTGAGGATGCGCCCCAGGCGCTCGATGTCCCGCAGCACAAGAGTCGCGCGCTTGTAGGTGGCGAAGCGGCGGGCGAAGCCGATGGTCAGGGCATCCGGGTCGAGGACTTCGTCGGCCGCGTCGATTTCCGACCGGGGCGCCCCGCGGCGCTGGAGCTGCAACCGCAGATGCCGCCTGGCGAATGCCACCAGGCGGACCCGGCGGCGCTCGTGGGTTCGCCACAGTTCCTCGGCCGGAATGCCCTCGACGCGCTGCCACAGTTTCGCATCGGCGTCCACCCGCCAGTTCGGCCCCAGGTAGCGGTCGTACAACTGGTTCATTTCGAGAGAAATCCAGGAGCGAAAATGCACGCCGTTGGTGACGTGGCCGATGGGAACCTCATCCTCGGGGACACCCGGCCAGATGGACTTCCACATCTTTCTGGAGACCTCTCCGTGCAGCTTGCTGACTCCGTTGCTGGAGGCCGCCATGCGCAGCGCCAGCACCGTCATGCAGAACTCTTCGGCGTCGTTGGCCGGATTCTGCCGGCCGAGCGCCAGGAACTCGCCGCGGCCGATCCCCAGCCGGCCGATGTAATCCCCGAAGTAACGGTCCATCAAGGAAGCGGGAAAGTAATCGTGGCCGGCCGGCACCGGTGTGTGGCCGGTAAAGATGAGGCCCGCGGACGCCTCCTCAAAGGCCTCCTGAAACGAGAGCCCATGCTTCTCTTTCAACCTGCGCACACGTTCCAGCCCGAGGAATGCGGAGTGGCCCTCGTTCATGTGGTACACCGTCGGATCGAGTCCCAGAGCCTCCAGAGCGCGATACCCGCCGATGCCCAGCAGGATCTCCTGTTTCAGCCGCATCTCAAGATCGCCGCCGTAAAGCTGGTCGGTGATGACGCGGTCCTCGGGATGGTTGGCCGGAAGGTTGGAATCCAGCAGGAAAAGGGACACGCGGCCGACTTGCACCCTCCATACCTGCGCCGTCACGGGACGGCCGGGATACGCTACTTCCACCGTCACGGCGGTCCGGGTCAGCGGAAGGGTCTGAAAATCGTTGTCTTCGTACGACTCCTGCTGCCATCCGGCGGCGTTGAGGTATTGACGAAAGTACCCTTGCTGGTAGAGCAGGCCGACGCCCACCAGCGGCACACCCAGATTGCTGGCGGACTTCAGATGATCGCCGGCCAGCACGCCCAGCCCGCCCGCGAATATGTTGAGGCACTCGGTCAATCCGAATTCGGCCGAGAAGTAAGCCACCAGCAGCCCGTCCGTGCGATCATACGTGCGGCGATACCAGGTGGATTCCGTCGAGAGGTAGGAAGCCATTTCCTTGACCAGGCGATCCAGTTGGGCCAGGAACGAATCGTCTTTAGCCGCGGCCTCCAGTTGCGCCTGGTCGATAGTCCCCAACATCAGCACGGGGTTATGCCCGGTGGATTCCCAGAGGTCGGTATCCAGGCGGCGGAAAAGTTCAATGGAGTCGTGGTTCCAAGCCCATCGCAGGTTGAATGCCAGTTGACGGAGACCTTCGAGCGCGGCCGGCAACGAAGGGATGACGTTGAATACGTGAACGGGTTTCATAGAGCAAGTATAAGAGGTTTCAGGCTCCGGATATCGGATAAGGCCGTCAGAAAACTCGCCTGTAGCGCGAGCGACTGTGCGATGGGGCTGCCGGGGACGGGGTTCCTCGGATGGGGTCGGGGGCCGGGGGCTGGGTGACGCATCTGTTCCGGGCATGTGGAGTTGTCAATCATGAGGTTTTAAGGTCCTCTTTTTCAATGGGTTGTGTGGGTGGGTCGAGATTTTGTGACGCATCTGGAGGCACTTTTTTGCAAGATGCGTCACAAGGGTGGTTACGGACCCGCCGCCAGGCCGGGGGCCGGGGGGCGGGGGACGGAAACAGCATCAGGGCGGGCTGGCACCCGGCAGCCACCACGGCGGCCAAAGCGGCGCCAAACGGCGAGGCGATGGCGATGAGGGGAGCGAGGGGATTGTGCATTGGTTCCTGCTAATTCCGGTATAGCAGGCGAAGATGGGGCTGACGGGTGTTGGGGTCTGGGAGTGATTGAAATGGTTGAGAAAACTTTCAGGGTATATTTGTGATCTGCCATTTGTCGTGGAGGTACTAAGCGCGATGCGCGACGCCTTCAGCAGCCCGGCGACCGGCGTTTTGCGGAGCAGCAGGGGGTGCGGCCAATGCCACTAAAATAAGCCGCTGCGGTGTCCAGAATAAATCGTGGGGCGGTCCCCCTGGACCGCAGGCCGACGCCCTCGTCGGCCTCTTCGGGCGACGCGCGGGTCCGGGGGACCCGCGCGGACCAGGGGGTCCGCCCCACGAATTCGGCAGCATTACAGTTCCTAGTGGTCTGCGGCGCACCGTGGAGCAGGCGTTTCGGCTGCCATGCCGGTATTCCTACCGGCATTCCCCGAAGAACGTCGGCACGGACGCCGACGTGGC
>JBAWDI010001060.1:0-5183 GCA_049590695.1 Bryobacteraceae bacterium | reverse complement strand
GCCACGTCGGCGTCCGTGCCGACGTTCTTCGGGGAATGCCGGTAGGAATACCGGCATGGCAGGCGAAACGCCTGCTCCACGGCGCGTTGGATCAGGTGCATCATTTGCGCCGCGGACCGCTAGCTTGCCCTTTGATTTTGCAAGCAGCGCCACTCCGTCTAACGAAACCTCCATTTCCATGTTGGAGACCCTTGGGGACGGGGCGCGCGGCGTGCCAGTAGGGCTGGATACCGGGGGCACCGATGCGTTGTAAGCGCCCTTCAACCCGATGCATACTGGAAGCACGACCATGTCCGGAGAGATGCAGGCGCCCGACGTCGGCCGGTGGCGGCTTCAGGCGTGGCTTGGCATCCAGCCGGGCGAGCGGTCCAAGGTCTGCGAGCAGGTATTCGCGGCCGCCGAAATCACCAGCCTGAGTTACTGGCTGGAGATCTTCTTTTCCGCCGGCATCGCCACGTTCGGCTTGGTGGAGAGCAGCCCGGCGGTGATTATTGGCGCCATGCTCATCTCCCCTTTGATGGGACCGATCATGGCGACGGGCCTGGCATTAGCCTTAGGCGATCTCTACCTGGGGATCAAGGCGGTACTCAATCTTTTTATCAGCGTCGTGGTCTCGGTGGCCTTTTCGGGTTTCCTGGTTTGGCTGTTGCCGTTTCATTCCGCTACGTCGGAGATCCTGGCCCGCACGAATCCCAATCTGCTCGACTTGGGGATAGGGTTGTTATCGGGTTTGGCGGGTTCGGTGGTGATATGCCGCGGAGGCGGCGATGGCGTAACGGTCCTGCCCGGAGTGGCGATCGCGGTAGCGGTGATGCCGCCACTCTGCGCGATGGGCTTCGGCCTGGGCGGAGGGCTGAACCTGGAAATCATGGGCGGAGCGGGGCTTCTATTCGTGACCAACCTGGTGGCCATCGTGGCGAGCGCATTTCTGGTCTTCCTCATGGTCGGAATGAGCGCTCCGGAGGTCCGGCAAGCGATGGTCGCCTCCTGGCGGCACGAGTCGCTGGCGCGAATCCTGTCGCATAGTCGAATCGCACGGACGCTGGCGGCTGGAGGGCAACTCCGTTGGCGTATTCTGATGCTTCTGATCCTGCTGGCCTCGATCGCGGTTCCGCTGCGCCGGGCCCTGCTGCAAGTAGCGAGTGAGACGCTTACCAGGGGAACGGTGCAGACCGAGTTGAAACGCTTTGTGCCGGCGGACGCCATCGTGTCGCAGCAGGTGAGCCTGGGCAGGGACGACATCGCGATTCACTTGATTTCGACCAGACGTATTCCCGAGTCGAAACTGACCGAGCTGCGTCAGGATCTGATGCGCCGCACGGGTCGCAACGTTCAGCTCTCGGTGGATGCCGTCGCGAGCAAGAGCGAGTTGGCCGAGCTGATGGAGCGCCTGACCCAGCCGGCTCCCGAGATTCCGAAGAAACGGGCTATAGGCGAAATGCAAAAGGAGCTGCTGGACCGGGTCCAGCCGGCGCTCCAGGAGATTTGGCCGTCATCGGATGCGCCGATGCAGGACTTTGACGTGGTGCTGGGCACCGCGGGGATTGCGATCGACGTCCGCTACCAGGCCGCCAAGGAGCTGGGCAAGGTCCCCATCAACATGGTGTTGCAAAGCCTGCAAACCAAGCTCGGGATACCGGATCTGACTCTGAAGGCGGAGAGAATTCGACCGGCGCGCGTGCCCGTGAAGAAAGCGCGGGGCAAGCCCTGAGTCACTGGGTAGGAACAGGCGACGGCCCCGGAATTTCTCCGAGTCTCCGCAAGAGCGGCGTCATCGTCAGACCCTGCACGAAGACCGAAAACGCGACCACGGCAAAGCTGATGGTGATGATGGATTCCCGGGCGGGCACTTCCGGCGGGAGGCCCAGCGCCAGGGCGAGCGCCAGGGCGCCGCGGAGGCCGCCCCAGAACAGAATGTGCTGGTGCCGCCAAGTCACGCGAAGGGCGGACCACGAAAACAGGAAACAGCAGGGATAGATGGCGACCGCCCGGCCGAGCACTACAAGCAGGATTGCGGCCACGGCGGGCAGCCACACAGCCGCGAAATTCTCGCGAGCCACGTGCATGCCGATCAGAAGAAACACCAGCGAATTGGCGACGAAAGCGGCGTAGTCCCAGAAAGCCTGAACCGCCTCCCTTCCGCGGGGGGAGATGGCGCCGAGCGGGCCGAGATTTCCCATCATCAGCCCGGCCGCCAGCGTAGCCAATACGCCGGACACATGGAAATGCTCCGCGAGAAGGAACGAGCCATAGGCGGCCACGGTGGTGAAGGTGATCTCGACCAGGTGGTCCTCGGCGCGGCCGGCCAACAGCAGCATAGCCCCTGCTACGGCCACTCCGCACAACAAACCGCCTCCCACCATCGCGAGAATTGTGGCGGTCATCTCGACAGCGGTGGGGCTGCGGCCCAGCGCCCACGCCACGGCCGCCCCAAAAAACACCGCCGCGGTGCCGTCGTTAAACAGGCTCTCGGCTTCCACCAGCAGGAGCAAGCGCCCGTGTGCCCGTGCTTCCCGGAAGGTGGCGACGACGGAAACCGGGTCCGTGGCGGCAATCAGAGCGCCGAACACCAGTGAACTGAGCCAGTCCCAATGCGCGAGATAATACATCCCCACGGCAGTGACGCCGGCCGAAAGCAGCACGCCGGCGCTGGCGAGCACCAGGATCAGGGAGAGATTCCGGCGCAGGGGCTTCCAAGGAAGTTGGAACGCGGCTTCAAAAATCAGGGGAGGGAGAAGCACGGTGAACAAGAGTTCTTTGGTGAGGCTGAGCCGCGGTGAGAACGGCAAGAGCGCCAGGCCCATTCCCGCGGCGACCAAGCCCGCGCTGTACGGGAGGCGGAGCCTCCGCGTGAGCATCGCGACCACCGCCGCGATCAGCAGAAGCAGCTCGGCGCTTTCGAAGCTGAATTTCATGGCAACGCGCCCGGCCGGAGGCTCCTGGAGCAGCCGCGCGCCGGGGCAACCTACAATTAGAGCACTCTCGATCGGCTTGCGGGCGCCGCCTGGCGTAGTGCGCCGCAAACCGCGCGGAATCCGCAGACCACCTAGAACACGCGGTCCTGCTTGCGCAGCGTTCCGAAGCTGCCGAGGTTGGCAATCGAAAACGCCACGCGCCACTCGCTCCGGTCGACTATGCCGATGTTATACCGATGATACTCCACGCTTAACCCACAGCAATCGGTGTTATAAGTCACTTGGGCGGTGGAATACTGGATCACGGCCTGGCTGTAATTGTAAACCGTCACCACGGCGGCGTTCCATCCGCGGTGGCTGGCATCGCCGAATCCCGTCCGGAGCTGGAACTGGTTGGCGTTGGGCGCGAGCGCCGGGTCGTTGTGAACCTGGTTGTTTCCCGCCGAAACGAAGTACTTTTGCCAGCGGTAGTCCACGGAAAGCGTGCTATCCACAATGGCACGCTTGCCGGGGTCGTAGTCGGCCTGCCACTGGATGCCCAGACCGTTAATCGGGCTCATGCGAAGCAGTGAAACCACCGGCGAGGTGCTGCGCGGATTGTCCAGGAAGGCGTACCCGGTCAGGTCGGCGGTGCTCTCGAACACGTTGCGCACGCCGGGGATCAGCGCGCCGCCGAAGGTGGGGTCGAAGTAGCGTTTCTGCAGCAACTCCCAGGTGAAGATCTCCTGCACGGAATCGCCGCGCTTGGCGTAGATCCGGTTGGTGAGCGACAGTTCCAACTCGTTGGTGTTGGAAAGCAGGTCGGTCTCGTCGTACCGGATGAAGCGGTCGAAATCGCTCCCGATCCCAGTGACATAGCGGTAAGTGGCGCGCGGCTCGATGACATGCTTGAGCTTGTCGCCAAAGACGGTTTTCTTGTTGTAGATGCGGGCCAGCGACGGGAAAATCAGGTCGGCCGAGAAATCCCGCGCGCTCCTCAGGATGTTGGCACCCACCACCTGGAACCGGTCCTGATAGGGCGCTTGAGACTCGCTGTAAAATGTCTCATGGATGCCGAAGCTGGGCACCAGGTGGAAGTTCCCCCAGTGAAAGGCGGTGGTCACATGGGGCGCCAGATTCAAGCGGTTCGCGAACTGGCCGGTCTTATAGGTGTCGATCAAGACAGTTGGATTAGTCGTGCTGTCGAAGACCGGCTCACTGCGGTACAGGAGTCCGGCGGCGGACTGAAACGAAAACCAGAGCGGTATGTTCTTCCAGATGAGATGGTCGCGGCTGCTCAGCTCCGCCTCCGGCAGCTTGCGAATGGTCACCGCGTTGGCCACATAATGCGAATTACCGGTGGCGGGATCGACGAGGGGCACTTCGATGGATTGAAAGTTCTCGAGGCGCGCGAAGATCGCATTGAAGGTGTAAGTGGACCAGTTCTTACCGAGGAAGCCCACCGAATGGATCTCCGAACCGACGGCTTCGTTGTATGACTGCGTCCACTCCTGCCGGAAGCGGAAGGAAGTGATGTAGTTGATGGCGCCCCGCGCGGTCCAGCCGTCGCCCAAGTCCGACTTTCCCGTCACGTAGAGGCTGACGCCGCTATATTTTTGCGGGGGATTGCCGCTGTTGGGCGCGCCGCGGTCCTGGACTCCGTACAGAATGGCGTCGAAATCGGTGCCCTCCCGCGGCTTGCCGCCGAAATCCACGTGATGCGCGAAACCCCTGGCAGTGTAGTCCTGAACCAGGTAAGTCAAATTGTAACTGCGTTTGATGGCCCAGAAATAACCGATTCCCAGCATGAAGCCGCGCTGCGAGCTGTGTCCGATGTTGGGGGTGAGGAAACCGCTCCGGCGGGGCTCCCGTTCGAGCGAATGGTAGAAGTAGGGCGTGTAGAACAGCGGGATCTTCCGCAACAGGAACACGGAGCGGTAGGCGATGGCGCGCTGGCCGGGGATGATATCGAACCTGGGCCCGGTCATCCGCCACCACGGGTCCGGCATTTTGCAGTTGGTGACCCATCCGTTATAGAGGATGTACTTCTCGCCGATGCGCTCGGCCCACTTTCCCTCAAAGTGGAACGGGCTGCTGGTGGTGAGCGTGCCGGGACGCGCAGCGATGCGCGGGTGGGTTTCGCCGCGGACGTCGTAGAACTTTCCCTTCTCGTCCTGGGTGTTGTAGTCGAGGTGGTCGCACCAGATCTGCTCGTTGCGATCGAAATCGCGGAAGTAGACGTGGCCGGTGGCGCGTACGTCGCCGGTGGATTCGTCCCACTCGATATCG
>JBAWDI010001059.1:0-1668 GCA_049590695.1 Bryobacteraceae bacterium | reverse complement strand
CCAGATTTCGGACGCCACCGACGAGATCAAGAGCAGCCTCAAACACATCCAGAAGCTCGACAAGGAACAGTAGGGGCCACGCACGCCTGGCCCCAGCCTCAGCCGGCCTCGATCAGCTTGCGCAGTTGACGCTCGTTGAGCACTGCCACCCCGAGTTGCTGCGCCTTGGCGAGCTTGGAACCGGGATCCTCGCCGGCCACGATATAGCTGGTCTTCCCGCTCACCGAGCCGCTCACTTTTCCGCCCGCGGCTTCGATCAGCCGCTTGGCCTCGTCGCGGCTCAGACCGGGAAGCGCGCCGGTCAGTACGAACGTGAGACCGTGGAGCGGCCCGCCCTTGGGCCGCGCCGATTCGCAGGTGAACTGAAGGCCAGCGGCGCGCAGGCGCTCCACCAGTTCCCGGTTGCGCGGCTCGGAGAAAAAGCGGGAGATGCTCAGCGCCACCTTGGGCCCCACTTCTTCGGCCTGCTGCAACTCCTCGAGGCCGGCCGAGGCGATTCTGTCCAGGCCGCCGAAGGCCTCCGCCAGAAACACCGCCGTGCGCTCCCCCACGAAGCGGATTCCCAGCGCGGTGAGCACGCGCGGCAGTGGGTTCTCTTTCGAGTTTTCGATGTTGCGGACGACATTGGCGGCGGATTTCGCGCCCATGCGCTCCAGCGACGCCAGGTCCTCGGCCCGCAGATCGTAGAGGTCGGCCATGCTCTTTACCATCCCGCGGTCCACCAGTTGATCCACCAGCGCATCGCCCACGCCGTCGATATTCATGACGCCGCGCGAGGCGAAGTGGAGAACCGATTCCTTCAGCCGCGCGGGGCAGTCGGTGTTGATGCAGCGGGAGGCCGCTTCGCCCTCTTCGCGCACCACGTTGCCGCCGCAGACCGGGCAGGCCGCGGGCATGCGGAACTTCTCGCGGTCCGGCCCCTGGGAATCGACGCGCACAACTTTGGGGATTACGTCTCCGGAGCGCTCGATGACCACCTGGTCGCCGATCTGGAGGCCCAGCCGCTCGATTTCGTCCTCGTTATGCAGCGTGGCGCGAGAGACGGTGACGCCGCCCACCTCCACCGGCTTCAGGTGCGCCACCGGGGTCAGGGCGCCGGTGCGGCCCACCTGAACCTCGATGCCCTCGACCGTGGTCACCGCTTGCCGCGCGGGAAACTTGTACGCGATGGCCCAGCGCGGCGACCTGGCGGTGAATCCGAGCAGCCGCTGCTGCTCCACGGAATCCACCTTCAGCACTACGCCATCGATTTCGTAGGGCAATGCTTCGCGCCGCGCCTCCCACCCGGCGCAGAACGCCAGCACTTCTTCCACGCCCCGGCAGAGCTGGCGGTGCGGGTTCACCTTAAAACCCATGCGAGACAGCTCGTCGAGCGAGGTCCAATGGCTCTCGAATGCCGGTTGGCCATCCGCCAGCAGGAAGTAGGTGTAGTAATCCAGGCGGCGCGAGGCGGTGATCTGGGGCTCCAGCAGGCGCAGCGAGCCGGCGGCGGCGTTGCGCGGGTTGGCGAAGCGGGAAAGCCCGCGCTCGTCGCGCTCCGCGTTCAGCCGTTCGAACGCGCGCCGGTTCATGACCGTCTCGCCGCGCACCTCGAAGGCGGCAAGCTCCGTTTCGACGCGCAGAGGGAGGGAGCGGATGGTGCGCGCGTTTTCGGTGACGTCTTCGCCC
>JBAWDI010001058.1:0-7581 GCA_049590695.1 Bryobacteraceae bacterium | reverse complement strand
CCCCCGCCAAAACCGCGGCTTCCGGACACCAGCACGCGCAGGTTCAGATCGGCGTCGCGGAACTGGGCGTCGAACGTGGTGGATGTCTCCACCCGGTCGATGTACGTCGCCGCCGGCATGGCTTCCAACCACACGTCGCGGTAGATACCGCCGAGCGCCCAGTCGTCGTTGGTATCGAATGCGGAGTCCTTGGTAAACTGGCGGACTCGCACCGCGAGCCTGTTCTCGGCCCCGACCTTGAGGCTCGGCGTCACGTCGAATGCGAACCCGGTGAAACCGCTGTCGTGCCGCCCGAGCGGCACAGAGTTCAACCAGACCTCGGCTGAATCCCAGACCCCGCCGAAATGGAGCAGCACCCGCTTGCCCGTCAGATTGGCGGGCGCTTGAAAGCGAAGCACGTAGAAACCCTCGCCGCCCCGCCTCGTCCGCGCATAGATCGGTTCCTCGAACCCTTCGAGGGCCCAGTTCGAGGGCACCACGATGGGACGGAAGCCCCCGCCCTGGAAGCCGTCCTGGTAGAACCCGGCAAGGTGGTCCGCCGCGGCCGCGTCGGCGGCAAACGCGAAATCCCAGGTTCCGTCGAGCGAGGTCAACTGGGACTGTTGTGCGCAGGCTGTTGCCAGCGTCGCAAGCAGCATGGCGTATCTGGCGCGCCGCATCTTGTCTCTCATTTCACACCTCTCCACACTTATATCTGATGTCACTCGGTTCCGATTGCACAACCGCTCCCTAACGGGGTGCCCTCTGGGCCCGGCTCGGAACGAGGCACCTTACCGAGCCGCGGCCGTTAGAGAGCGGATGCCCTGTCTAGAACTGGAGCCGGGCCGAGAACGCCATGACACGGGCCGGGAATGTGCCGGTTGGAAGGCCAACGGCCGTAGCATTGGTGACCGCGTTGGTAGCCGGATTGAACTGAATCCCGGTATTCATCGCGTTGAATTGCGGGTGGTTGAACGCGTTGTACGCCTGAACTTGAATCTTCAGGACGCGCCTTTCGGTGCCCAGCGGAATGCTCTTGGTCATCGTCAGGTCGAAGTTCGTCACATGCGGATACGTGAGAGCTCCGGCGCCGCCGCCCTGGTCACCTATAGCGGGCGGCCCCACAAGCGAGTTGTCCGGGCCGGTAGCCAGAGCGGGCATGGCATATGCCGCCGGATTGAAGTAAGTATGCGCGGGGATGTTGGCCAGCGGATTGCCGATCACCTGACAACGCATAGTAACGTCCGGTGTGCCGGTGTAACCGCCCGACACGGATGCCGCGCCTGAAGTGAGGCTGCAACTTGGATTAAACGGAGCGCCGCTCTGGATGGAAGTGATTCCGGAGAAAGTCCAGTGGTCGGTCACGGCCCCCAACACCTTAATGCCATACTTCTTCGCGACATTGGGAAGATCGTAGTAGTAGTTGATCTGGAGATTGTTGCGCCGGTCCGTGCTCAGCCGGCCGTAATTCCATTCCTCGTTGTTAGGAACGGCGAGGTTGTAACTGGTGGTGCCCAATGCTTTAGAGAAAGTGTACGACAGGCCAACTACCAAGCCGTGTGACAAGCGCTTCTGCATGGTGGCGGTGAGAGCATTGAAGTTATCGTGCCCAACCATCGCAGCGTCAGTGACTGTGCCGTACCCCGGGTATATCGTTCGTTCGAAAATAGAGCCAATGTCGGCGCTCGTATTGCCCGCGGTGGTCGGATTCAGATTCGACGGTGTGAACGGCCAGCCCGCCCCGATGGGAATCCAATTGGCGTCATAAGTAACATGTTGGTTGTAGCTATAACTCCACGTGTAGCCGACATCGAACATTGTGTTGCTGCCGAGCGTTCGCTGAACGCCAATGCTGGCGTTCATGACCGCGTCCCACGGAACATTGGCAGGCCACTCGGTCGGAGCGGTAGGAGCGACGCTCAGACTGCTCAGGCTCGGCGGGGCACCGGTGTTTTGCGCCGCGATCTGCGCGAAGCTGAGGTTGCTGACCGTCTGCTGATAGGCGAGCGGCGGCTGTCCCGACAGGTTCGTCGACCCGTTGTAATACTCATTGCCGTCGAGCCGGTTATAAAACATTCCCCAGCCACCGCGGATCGCGGTCTTTCCATCGCCCATGACGTCGTAGG
Source organism: Bryobacteraceae bacterium (assembly GCA_049590695.1). Classification (GTDB taxonomy): domain Bacteria; phylum Acidobacteriota; class Terriglobia; order Bryobacterales; family Bryobacteraceae; genus Fen-178. The sequence goes on along the minus strand of JBAWDI010001058.1, from coordinate 5,476 downwards.
CAAAACCGATACGCGGCGCTGCCACAATAGGCCTCTGATGGTAGGGAGCAAGCGGCACGCCGTTGACCCCGAGCACCTGCATTCCCGACGTGGAATTACCCGAATTGGGAACATAATCTCCGATGAATCCGCTACTGACGGTTGCGCCTGTAAGAGGATCTTTGGCCACTAGACCGGTGTTCGAGGTGCATGTCGCGGCGCCAGTCGAGCAAGCCGGAACGTAAAGCCGCGACATCGCGGATTTTGAATAGGTTGACGGATTGAAGTTTACAAAAGTATCGTAGTAATCCTGCTGAGGCGTCTGGTGATAGAATCGCACCCCAAGATTGAGAGTCAGCCTGCGGTTCACTTTCCAACTGTCCTGCGCATAAAACTCCACGTTCCAATAGTTGACGTTGAAGCTCGTTGTTCCATTGTATTGGCTGTAACTGCTGACGTTGCCGAGCAGGGCGTTGGCGAAACCGTCATTCGTGTTGAGCAGCGGAACCGAGGTTGAGGAGGCAAAGCTGAAGGCTCCCGCGTAGTTTCGCATGGCCGGCTGATACTTCTCATTGTATTCCAGGTAGATTCCGGCTTTGAGCGAGTGACTGCCCGCGATCTTGCTGAGGTTGTCAGTAAAGTACCAGGTGGGGTTGATGCATATCTCCTGTCCGGCCGAAGCGCCGGTGCGCCCGTAGGACATCGCGTTGCTGGGCGTGCCGCCAAAGCTGAAGGTTGGGAGGATGTTCTGATAACCGTTGACAGGGCCTTGGGAACCATTGGCCGCGGCGGTAGGCACTGGAAAGAGCTCTGGCAGGCCAGGCACCAGCGAACGGTCTTCACTCTTATAGTTATCCGCCGGGATATAGTTATACATATCCCAGTTTACGGCGATCGAGGCCTCGTTGACCATGGTCGGCGTGATGGTGTAGGTAATCGAACCCAGGTAGCCTTGCCCGCCGTTGGGATGGTTGATGGGGGCAATACCCTGCTGACCCAGAGTACCCCCTTGGTCGGAAGTGAATTGGACGCCATCGTACAGGGTAACCGAGGTGTCGTAATCGCGCATCCAGCGGAAGGTGGCGTTGATTTTCGACGTTATACTGCCATCGATACGAAGAATGTCGTTGCGCCGCGGGTGGCTGCCGCTGGCCTGCTCGAAGTAGTTCACCACGTTCATCTGAGCGGCCAGCGTCGGAGTATAGTTTGGCGTCGGGAAGAAGTTGAGCAACTCCTGGCCCACCGGATTGATGCGCGAGGCGGGTATGATGTTGCCGGGGAACTGAAGGTTGTTGTTGGCCGGGTCGAGGACGTTGATCAGACTACCGTTGTTGTTAAAGCTCTGCGAGAAGTTGCCCACGCGCTCCAGCGCCGTGGGTGTGTACATACTCTCCGAGCCGCCGCTTACGAACTGGCCGGTATACTCCTGGGACCAAAAGAAGAACAGTCTCGTCCTGGCTGTGTTGAAGTGCTTGGGGATATACGCGGGACCGCCTATGCTGTAGGTTTCGACGTTATACCGGTATGGCACTCGCGGAGTAGCAGCGCCATTCTTGATGGTGTGGTCGTTCACCCAGGTGTCCGCGTTGAATTCCTCGTGCCGGTGGTTCCACGCGGCGGTGCCATGAAACTGCTGTGTTCCGCTCTTAGTCACAACGGTGATCATTCCGCCCGAGTTGCGCCCGTATTCGGCGGCGTAATTCGAGGTCAAGACCTTCAACTCCTGAATGGCGTCGAGGTTCGGCTCAACCTGAAGTGAAGTCGACGATCCAACATCCATATCGGCGATCCCGTCGACGCTAAAGTACACCGTCGACGCCGAGGCTCCGTTGATACTCATGCCGCTGATGGCGCCATGGCTTGTCACGTCGCGGCTGGCCGCAGTGTCGATCACACCCGGAACCAGCCTGGGATAGCCGAACAGATCCCGGCCCTTCAGCGTTAAATCCTTCAGCGCGCCGGCGTCCACGGTCTGGGACTTCTCGGAACTCGCCAACTGTACCTGCGCCGCGTCCGCGGTGACGGATATCGATTCCGACAGATTACCAATCTGGAGAACCGTCCTACCTGCGTTATGGGTTTCCTGAATGACCACCTCCATGCCGGTAACCGTTGCAGTCTTGAACCCGGATGCCCTGATCGTCAGGCTGTAAGTACCCGGATCCAGTTGGACGAACCGGTACGTTCCGAGGTTGTCCGTGGTCGCTTGACGGACCGCGCCGGTACCGTTGTTAGTCAGTGTAACCTGTGCGCCCGCAACAGCCGCGTCCGCCGGATCGACGACCGTTCCCACTATCGAGCTGGCTACAGTCTGCCCAAACAGGCTGGTGCAGCACAGCGCGAAGGCAAAAACAATGCCCACGAAGCAATTCAGTTTCATGTTCGGGACAATAGCACCTGAAAACACCGGTGTCAAGGAGAAAGTTCACAAAAATAACCGGCCCAATCTGTTTGCGCTAAGTCTCAGAGTAAGTGCTCTGTAATCAAACAAGTTTGGCCGCTTGATTTCGGTTCAACTGATGCAGTATGCATTATACAGTGGCAGGCCAAGCTGAGAGCCGCAGTTGATGCAGAGGATGTGATACTCTGATAGCCGAGCCCATGGTGAAGTGGCCGCTACTCCGGGCACTACTTCTGGCCGGGTTCGGTGTGGCGTCTGCCTGCGCGCAGAACGGGACCGCCCCCATCGTCATCGACTATCCGGCCGGCGGGTCGATCTTTCCGCCCGACATGGCCGCCCCAACGTTCCTCTGGCGCGACGCCGCTCCGGGCGCCGTCTCCTGGCAGATCGACGTATCGTTCGCCGACGGTTCCGCTGCCATCCACGTGGCCGCAAAGGGGGAGCGGATGCACATCGGCGAGATCGACCCGCGCTGCGTTGCGCCCACGAATCGGCCCCCTAAACTGACGCCACAGCAGGCCGCCGCCCGCACCTGGATTCCCGACCCCGCCACCTGGGCCGCTATCAAGAAGCACTCGGTTGCCGGCGCCGCTACCGTTACCATCAGCGGCTTTGCCGCCGGGAATGCCCGCCAGCCGGTATCGCGCGGACACATGCAGCTCAATACCTCGGCGGACCCGGTGGGCGCGCCCATCTTCTACCGCGACGTGCCGCTGATGCCGTCGAAGACGGAAATGGGCGTCATCAAACCTCTCGACACCCGCGCCGTCCCCCTGATCGCGTGGCGCCTGCGCGACGTGGCTCAAACGCGGAGCCGCGTGCTGCTGGAAGATATGCATACCTGCGCCAACTGCCACTCCTTCTCCAGAGATGGCAAGACCCTGGGGATGGACCTCGACGGCCCCGCAAACGACAAGAGCCTCTATGCGCTCGTGCCCGTGCAACAGAAAATGACCATCCGCAATGAGGACGTGATTTCGTGGACCTCATTCCGCGGAGAATTGGGCAGCCAGCTTCGCGAAGGCTTCATGTCCCAAGTCTCACCCGATGGCCGCCGCGTGGTCACCACCATCAAACCACCCGGCACCCAGGGCAGTCAGTTCTACTACGTCGCCAATTTCGAGGACTACCGCTTCCTCCAGGTCTTTTATCCCACCCGCGGCATCCTGGTCTGGTACGACCGCGACACCCGCAAACTTCAACCGCTGCCCGGCGCCGACGACCCGCGCTACGTGCAGACCAGCGCCGTCTGGAGCCCCGACGGCAAATACCTGGTGTTCGAGCGCGCGGAGGCGAAAGATCCATACCGGGCCGACGGCAAGATGGCCGCCTACGCCAACGACCCCGCGGAAGTCCAGATTCAGTACGATCTGTACCGCATCCCCTTTAACGACGGCAAAGGCGGCAAGCCCGAGGCCATCGCCGGCGCCTCCCACAACGGCATGAGCAACAGCTTCCCGAAGATCTCGCCCGACGGACGCTGGATAGTCTTCGTGGAGGCGCGCAACGGGCTATTGATGCGCCCCGACAGCCAACTCTACATCGTCCCGGCGGCGGGCGGGCAGGCACGCCGCATGCGCTCGAATACTTCTTTGATGAACTCCTGGCACAGTTTCTCCCCCAACGGCCGCTGGCTGGTGTTCTCGTCCAAGAGCCGCTCGCCCTATACCCAGATGTTCCTCACTCACATCGACGCGGAGGGGCGGGACTCTCCCGCCATCCTGATCGACAACTCGACCGCCGCCAACCGCGCCGTCAACATCCCCGAGTTTGTAAACATCTCTCCCAACGGCATCGAGCGCATCGCAGTTCCGGCCGCCGACTTCTACCGCCAGTTCGACGTGGCCGCGGCCCTCACGAAGAAAGGCGAGCACGCCGCCGCCATCGGGGAGTGGACCAAAGCCCTGGCGATGGGTACCGACGATCCGCGCGCGCACAACAACTTAGGCGTGAGCCTGGCGGGAGTAGGAAGGCTGGAGGAAGCGATTGCGCAGTACCGGCAAGCGCTCGCGCTCAAGCCCAATTACCCCGAAGCGCACGACAATCTGGGGAACGCGCTGGCCCGCGCAGGCCGTCCGGACGAAGCCATCGGTCAGTACCGGCAGGCGCTGGAGGGCGACCCCGCTTCCGCCGACGCCCACAACAACCTGGGCACGGTGCTGATGGAACAAAAGCGGATGCCCGACGCCATCGGGCAGTTCGAGGCCGCGCTCGCGATCCGCCCGGATTACGCGCAGGCGCACAATAATCTCGCCAGCGCCCTAGCCGCGGCAAACCGTCTCGACGAGGCCGTCGCCCACTACCGGAAAGCCATCGAGATCGACGCCGCGTACACCGACGCCCACAACAACCTTGGCGCCGCGCTGGCGCGGCAGGGCAAGATCGACGAAGCCATCGTGCATTTCCGGAAGGCACTCGAGTTGAGCCCCGGCGACGGACGGGCGGAGGCCAATCTTGGGTCCGCGCTGCTGGCCCAGGGCAAGTTCGACGAGGCCATTCCGCAGTTGGAGAAAGCCCTCTCCGCCGGTCCGGAAACAGCGGATCTCCACAACAACCTGGGGATGGCTTTGGGCGAGAAGGGCCGGACGGACGAAGCGATTCCACACTTTGAGAGGGCGGTCGCGCTCGACCCCGCCAATTGGACTGCACACGCCAACCTGGGACGCGCCTACGCCGCCGGACAGCGGTTTGACCAGGCCATCCCGCACTTCGAAATAGCGCTGGAGCGGAATCCCGGTTCGGCGGAACTGCACAGCCAGCTCGGCTTTGCGCTGGCCAACAACAACCGCGTCGCCGAAGGCATTCCGCATTTAGAACGGGCGCTCGAGATCTCTCCCGGCCTGGTGGAGGCGCGCTACTATCTGGGCGCGGCGCTCATGACAAACGGCCAGAAAGCGCAGGCGCTCGCGCAATGGCGGCAGGCGCTGCGCCAAGACCCGGACAACCTCCGGGTGCTCAACGACACCGCCTGGGTGCTGGCTACCGGCGCCGACGCCGCCCTTCGCAACGGAAACGAGGCCGTCACCCTCGCCGAGCACGCCGTGGAGCTCACCTCCGGACGCGAACCGGCGCTGCTCGCCACCCGTGCCGCGGCCT
>JBAWDI010001057.1:0-16543 GCA_049590695.1 Bryobacteraceae bacterium | reverse complement strand
CCCCCGCCCCGCGCCGCGTTGGGAGGCCCGCCGCCCCGCGGCCCGCCCGCCGGCATAACCTGCGGCGTTCCCCACTCGGGGGACCGGTCCTGGTTGCAGTTGATCTTGATGGCGATCACCTCCCCGGGACGGTATCCGGAGTTCCCCAGCTTGCGCGTCTCATTGAAGCTTCGGAACAGCGCGTCCCAGGCCTGTTTATCGTTTTTACGACCCGTCAGGTCCTGGACCATCCGGGAAGTCATGCCCTGCACCACTTTTTCGTTGGTGTTGGCATCGTCCCACCAGTGCCCGGTCGTGCCATCCCAACTGGTTGCCTTCGCGTCCTGGACCCACACCACTCTGCCCGGATGGATTCCCTTCGCGACACCCATGGGGCTATTGGGCGCATCCGTGGGCTTGAAGGGTTCGGCCGGGGGCATACCCATGCCGCCGCCCCGCTGCTGAGCGAAGGCCTCCCGCGTCAGTAAGAGAGGAACATTCACCAGGCCGGCAGCCGGAGCCACAGCCAGAGACCTCAGAAAACATCTTCGATCCATAAACGACACCTCCCGGATTTCTTGTCGAGAATTCTGCCCTGCGGGACCCCCCGACAGCAAGCACCCGCCGGTACCACTTGGCCTTCCGGCGACTGCTACCTATATTCTAACTGGATGGAGGTGGTCTAGTAAACTGCCTGGTGCCCGGGGCGGGAATCGAACCCGCACTCCCGTTGCCGGGAAAAGGATTTTAAGTCCTTTGCGTCTGCCAGTTTCGCCACCCGGGCGCCAACCACCAGTGTAGCGGAAGTTGGGAAGAACCATCGTTTATTGTGGTTTGCCAGGTTCGCCAAAGTACGCTGGTCGACAGACGACAAAAGGCGATCGTCTGTCCCACCTCGCTTGATAGCGTATATGCTATCATCGGATCTTGGACCGGGTCGTCATCGATACGAATGTTTTCGCCGGTGCGCTGCTCGGGGGCACGGCCTACAACCGGCGGGTGATTCGGGCCAGCCTGTCGGGGCGATTGAAGCCTCTGATGGGTCAGGCGCTGTTCCTGCAGTATGAGGATGCGCTGAGCCGAAGCGCGATTTTCCGGACCTCGCCACTCTCGCGACGGGAACGGCAGGAATTGTTCGCGGCTTTCTTGAGTGTTTGTGAGTGGGTGCAGATCTACTTTTCCTGGCGGCCCAACCTGCCGGATGAGGCGGACATTCACATTGTGGAACTGGCGGTTGCCGGAGGCGCGGCGATGATCGTGACCAACAATCTCCGTGATTTCCAGGGCGCCGATCTTCGATTTCCGGACCTGCGGGTGGTGGCGCCGCGGGAACTGGCAAAGGAACTTCCATGAGTACGCTGACCATTCGCATTCCCGAAGCAAAACACGCTCGGCTCCGCCTCCTGGCCCAAAACCGGGGCCTCAGCATGAACAAGCTGATGGATGAACTGGCAACTGTGGCTTTGACGCAGCTTGATGCCGAAACACGGTTCCGCGCATTGGCGGCGAAGGGTTCCGTGAAGCGGAGCCTGGAATTGCTAGACAAGCTCGACCGGCGATTCCGTGGTACGGGCCGGGTTTGAGAGCCCTCGAAAATACTCCACCGTGAGGCGCAATCCCTCCTCCAGCGGCACGCGCGGCTCCCACCCCAGCAGCGCGCGCGCCTTCGCGATATCGGGGCGGCGCTGCTTGGGGTCGTCCTCGGGCAGCGGTTGAAACACGATCTCCGGCTGGCCTCCGGTCATGCGGCGGATGCGTTCGGCGAATTCGAGGATCGTCATCTCGCCCGGATTCCCTAGGTTCACCGGGTAGCGCTCCTCGGAGAGCATCAGCCGGCACAGCCCCTCCACCATGTCGCTCACGTAACAGAAGCTGCGCGTTTGCGAGCCGTCGCCGAAGACCGTGAGGGGCTGGCCGCGCAGGGCCTGGTCCAGAAACGCCGGCACCACGCGGCCGTCGTTCAGCTTCATGCGCGGGCCGTACGTATTGAAGATGCGCGCGATGTTCGTGCGCACGCCGTGCTTGCGGTGATACGCCATGGTGAGGGCTTCGGTGAAGCGCTTGCTTTCGTCGTAGCAGGAGCGCGGCCCCACCGGGTTCACGTTCCCCCAGTAGGTTTCCACCTGCGGATGGACCAGCGGGTCGCCGTAGCATTCCGACGTGGAAGTCACCAGGTATCGCGCGCGTTTTTCGCGAGCCAGCTCCAACATGCGGCGCGTGCCGATGGAGCCCGCGTCCAGGGTTTCGATGGGATGCTCCAGATAGTCCTTGGGGCTGGCCGGAGAAGCCATGTGCACCACGCCATCGACGGGCCCCTCGATCGAGAACGGCTGCGTGATGTCCCGCTCGAGAAAACGATACTGCGGCTGGCCTTCGAGATGGGCCAGGTTGCGGCGGTTGCCCGTCAGAAAATTATCCAGGGCCACCACGCTATGGCCATCCGCCAGAAGACGGTCGCACATGTGCGACCCGATGAACCCCGCGGCCCCCGAGACGACGATTCGCAAGTATCCTCCGAAAGCCCTATTCTAGCTAATATGACCGACGCGTCGTGGATCGAACGATCCGTGCTGATCGCGCTGATGGCCGCGTCTCTGGCGCTGTTCTGGCTGCGATTTCGCAAGGTGCTCGAGGCCATCCGCGGCGCGCGGGCCACCCCCGATTTCGAGGTGGCGCCGCTGTGCCCGCGCATCCGCCAGTTCCTTTGGGAGGTGATGGCGCAAGCGAAGGTGATCGGCCAGCGGCCCCTGCCCGGCCTGGCCCACGCATTCGTCTTCTGGGGTTTCTGCGCCTTCGCGCTGGTCACCGTTAATCATTTCGCGTCGGCGTTCGGCGCGTGCTTTCTCTCCGGAGAAACCGCCTTTGGAAGGTTCTATCTCGGGTTCGTAGCGGTGTGGGCCGTGGCGGTGGCGGTGGCCATATCGAGCCTGTTCATCCGCCGCTTCTTCGTGCGCCCGGTGTGGCTCGGGGAATTGTCGCCGGAATCGGGCGTCGTCGCGCTGCTGATCTTTCTGTTGATGGCCACCTGGCTCGGCGGCCTGTGGCTTCCGCCGGTAACCCTCGCGGGCAAGGCCAACTGGTGGGCGCACACGCTGGCGCTGGCGATTTTCCTGCCGCTGATTCCCCACACCAAACACCTGCACCTGGCGCTCAGCCCCGCGACGGTGTTTCTGCGGCGCGCCGGCTTCAGCCGCATTCCGCCGCTTGAAGGCGACGAGGATTTCGGCCTCGGCGCGGGCCAGGACGTCACCCGCATCGACGCCCTCCAAGCCTACACCTGCGTGGAATGCGGCCGTTGCACGGAGCATTGCCCCGCCTTCAACACGGGGAAGGTTCTGAACCCCAAGGAGATCATTCTCGGCCTGCGCGGCTACCTCGACCAATTCGGACCGGCCGGTGAAGCCGCGCTGCTGGGGCGGCACATTTCCGAAGAGGCCGTCTTCCAGTGCACCACTTGCGGCGCCTGCGAGTTTCAATGCCCGGTGGGCATTCAGCACCTGCCGGCGATCGTCGGCCTGCGGCGTGCCGCCGTGAACACCGGCCGGTGGAAAGACGAGCACGGCGCCCGGCTGTTCCTGAACCTGGAGCGCAATGGGAATGCTTTCGGCTTCCCCGCCAGCGAGCGCCAGAGCTTCATCGAGAAGAATGGGCTGCCGATTTACGACGGCACGCAGGCCTACTGTCTATGGCTCGGCTGCATGGGCGCATACGACCCGCAAGGCCGCCAGACGGTGCTGGCCCTGGCGCGCGTTCTGCGCCACGCGGGCGTGACGTTCGGCGTGCTGCGCAAGGAGAAATGCACCGGCGACGCGGCCCGCCGCTTGGGCAACGACCTGGCCGCCTCTCAACTCGCCGAGGCGAATATCGAAACCCTGCGCGCGGCTAACGTGGGCAAGTTGGTTTCCATCTGCCCGCATTGCGTGCGTACTATCGGCACGGACTGGCGGGAGTACGGCGCCACGTTCGAGATCGAGCATCACAGCGAGCTGTTGGCCCGCTTGCAGGGTTTCCCCACCGCCCCGCCTTCCGAAAAAGTGGTCTTCCACGACTCCTGCTACCTGGGCCGTTACCGCAACGTATACGACCAGCCGCGCCAGGCTATCGCGCGTTTCGCCGAAGTGGTGGAGCCGCGCCGCGCGCGCCAGCGTTCCTTCTGTTGCGGCGCCGGCGGCGGCCAGATGTTCCTGGGCGAGGAGAAGGGCCAGCGCATCAACGTGGAGCGCGTCGAAGAGCTGGTGGCCACGGGCGCGCGGACGATTGGCACCGCCTGTCCGTTCTGCCAGTCGATGTTCCGCGACGCACTCGGCGCGCTGGCCGAAGCGCCGCCCAAGCTGCTGGACATCGCGCAGATCGTGGCGGCGGGCTTGCCGTAGCGCCGGGCCCAGAGGGCACCCCCTTGTCGCCGGTGGGTTTCTTCGTGACATTCCCCCGCGCGATGGTATAATCGGCTCTTGGCGCAGCTTGAACTGCGTCAGATTCCGGCCGACCTCGAAAGCGGGCGCGTAGCTCAATTGGCAGAGCAAGTGACTCTTAATCACTAGGTTGTAGGTTCGATTCCTACCGCGCTCACCACTGCAATCAACTGGTTGCGGGTTACTAAACTCTTGCTCCGGCGCCACACGAAATGCAGCAGTATCCCCCAGGCGGCCAACCCGATGACCCAGGCGTAGTAAGGAAACCTGTTTTGAAATAGGGACGTGGCGTGCGCCGCTGTCACCAGCCATGTCCAGTACACCACGCCGATAAAGAGTCCCGAGACCCATCCCCAGAGCAACCCCTGCGGCAAATCCACAAGGCACAGCAACGGCGCCACGAAAATGACGTACTGCACTCCGAATCCGGGAGTCAGCAAGAGGAATAAGGCCGCTCCCAGCGCCGCCTGCTCGACCATCGGCCGGCGGCTCCGAAATTTCGACAGCAGGGCCACTCCAGTGACAGCCGCCAGCACTATGTAACGGCCTGCCACCAGGTAGGCGTCCCTCGTGGCGGCAGCCAGCTTGCCAAGAACCGGAATTCCCACGCAGTGATTCAGGATCACGAGAAAACCCCAGTTGTCCGCAGTGGAGTTGTAGAGCACCATGTTGCGATACATGGCGTGCCCGGCCGAGAGCGCCGGGACCACGAATGGCGCCGCGCCAATGGCCAGTCCGGCGGTCAAGCGCAGAAGCGCTTTCCAGTTCGGCGACCCGATGAACACCAGCGGCAACAGCACCAGAGGGATGAGCTTGACGTTGAGGGCGGCGGCCAGGAGCAGACCGGCGAGAAAATAACGCTGCCGGTCAAAGGCGATGACGGCCACCAGTACCAGTGCGGCGTACAGGCCATCGGTGTTGCCGTGGAACCCCGAGACGAGGATGGCCGCCGGCAGCCATGCGTAGGCAGCGGAGGCTTTGGGACCGGCGAACCGCCACAGCGCCCACAGAGTGAGCGCTTCGCCCGCCAGGCCGGGTATTTTAATGAGGTGCGCGAACGTCCACAGGTCTTCGCCGGACCACCACCACGCCTGCATCGCATAGAGTCCCATGATCGGCGGATGGTTGAATAACTGGATGTTCCGATAGGTCTCAGTCAGGCCGTTGGCCGCGATGCTCTCCGCGTATTGGTACCAGGAAATGACATCGTTGGTCCCCAACGAGACCCACCACAACCACAGGCGCGCGGCGGCCCCTCCCAGAACGACGGCCAGCCAGAAACGGCGAGACAGCATAGAATCCAACTCTCAGTAAGGCGCCAGTGAGTCCGGATCGGCGTCCGGCAGGAAGAGCCACACCCTGCGGCCCTTGAAATAGTCGGTGAGCTTGCGGTCTTCTTCCACTCCCATGTCGTGCGCCCATACCACGTCCGAAGCGTCGATATCGGCCCGGTTGTATACCCATTCCTCGTGCGGATTCTGCGAGCCGGTGTAGCGAACCACGATCAGATGACGCCCGCCGTATTGGTCGAGCAGCTTGCGCTCGATCTTGGCGCGGCGTGCGTTGACGGGCTTAGTCTGCTCGATCGTCTCCTGCCCGTACAACCGGACTCCTTGGGCCGCCGAAAGTGCGATCAGCATGGCGGCGGGGATGACGCGGCACAGAGCGCGCCCGCGGCTTGCGGCCGGCAGCCGGCTGTGGCGAAGATGGCGGAAGGCTTGCACCAGCAAGAGCAGCACGGCGGCTGTGGCCGGCGCGGCATAGTGCGCGTTATACACGATCTGCAGGAAAGACCCAAGGAACACGGCGCCCAGGCCGGCGAGGGGAAGAAACATCCGGCGATCCTGGGCCGTCGTCCATAGGAAACCGAGGAAAACCAGCATCAGCGGCGCGCCTCCGGCGACCAGGGTCACAACCATGCCCCACTCCCGGAAGCGATCCACCACCAGGCCCCAGCTTCGCGAGCGTTTCCACTGGGCATACTCCCATTTGAAAAAGACATTGGCAACGCTGAGATTGCGGTAGGTAATGGCCGGGTTGAGTGGTTGGATGTTGAACGAAGGGACGTAGCCATACTGGCGCTGATACTCCGTGTAGGGGAAGCGCGTGGCGTGGCCGGTCACCCTGGCGTTGTAATGGAACGTGAACGCCGCTCCCGCGGCCAGCACCATGGCGATGGGGGCCCACACCCGAAAGCCGCGGCGGCGCACAAGCAAAGCGACCACAAACGGCGCGGCGAACAGCAGCCCTTCGTACATGCGAGTCAGTGCCAGAATAACCAACCCGATTCCCATCAGCCACGCAAATGCGAAGCGACAGCGGCGTACCATCCGCGCGTAGGATCCCAGCACCAGCGCGCCGCCGGCCGCGGCTACGGCGCCTCCCCAGTAACTGTCCATCCAATAACTGAACAGGCAAAGCGGCAGGGCGAGTAATCCGCCGAGCAAGGCCCACGACCCGGGCAGCCATCCCTGGAGCGCCCAGCAGAGCGCGGCCATCAGGGCGCCGCAACTCAGCCACACACCGAACCACGGATCGCCGAAGAAGCGCTGTCCGAGGGCCAGCACGAGTCCCTGGCCGGGCGGATACTTGGCGTTGTAGGTGGGCTGCTGGAGAATATAGACGCTTTCAAAGAACGGCCACAGCGGATGCGGCGGGTTCGTCAGCCGCCCGGCCGCGAAGGTGTCGGCTTGCAAGAGGTACCCGAACTCGTCGTAAATCACGGGCTGCGGCGCGGGCCACAAAGGCAACAGCGCGGCTCGCACCAGCAGCACGATGAGGCCGGGACCCAGCCAGCAGGCAACTGGATGCCGGGCGAACCGCGCGCCGGCGCGCTCCAGTCGCCGCCAGCCAGAATGTCACCTTTAGCGCAGCCATCACGGGGCGATATTCGATTGTAATCGAACCGCCGGGCCGGCAGGAGTCAGCCGGGGCTCCGCGTCATCCGCATCCACCACCCAGATCTTCCGGCCGCGGAAGTAGTCTTTCAGCTCCTGGTCCTCCGCCGGGCTCATCTCTCTGGCCCACACCACCTTCGCGCCGTCGATATCGGCGCGGTTGTATACCCATTCCTGAAGGACGTCGTGGCCCGGCCCGTAGTGGACCATCACCAGGTGCTGACCGGCCGTGCCTTCCAGTTGCCGCAAGATCCGCGCCCGATTCAAATTTCCCGGGTAGGGATAGGGCACCCGCGGCGTGACCACCTGCTGGACGAAGCCGCCCACGCATGCCAGCACCACCGCTCCCGCCACGTACCTTCCCCAACGCGACACCCACAAATGCCGCATGCCCTGGAGCAGCAGGACACACAGCGCTCCCACGAAGGGAGACAGGTAGTGGGGCTGTGTGTACCGCTCGAGCGCGATTCCCAACAGAAATACCGGACAGGCGTACAACCAGAAGCGCATCCGCCGGTCGCGCAACGTCCAGGGCAGCATCAGCAACGGGACCGAGAGCGCCCACCCCAGATAGAATTGCCATTCGACCTTGCTCCTTCCCACGGCGGCATCGAACCAACCGGACAGCGTGTCCTGGTGGATGGCGTTCTCGAAGTTCGGCTCCCACTCAGTGTAAAACCGGCGCATCACCGCGTGCCGGTATACCGGCTCGGGCCGCGGCTGTTCCCACAGGAAAAACCGCATCGTCGCATAAGTTTCGCGATTCAACTGGTGGGCCATGAGAAACGGATGATCGGTAGTGCGCCAGCAATAGTAAGCGGTGGCCGCGCCGGCGATCGATACAACCATCGCGATGGGAACCAGGACCCGCCGCGAGGGCCTCCGAAGCAACGCCGCCACCACCGGAATGCTGGCCACCAACCCTTCATACGGCCGGCTATTGGCTAGGATCGCCAGCCCCAATCCCAGCAGCACCCCATCCCGTATGCGCGGCCGTTTTTGCAGGCGAGGAAGCGCGCCGAACATCAACGCCCCACCGATTCCCGCCACCGCGCCGCCCCAATAGGAATTCATCCACGAGCTGAAGACGCCGATGCGCATGGTCATCAGCAAGCCGCCGAGAAAGGCCCAACCCGGCGGCAGCCATCCCTGCAGCATCCAGCAGAGGCAGTAGCAGAGCAGGCCCATGCTCAGATAGACGCCCCACCACGGATGGCCCAAGAACGCCTGTCCCGCCGCCAGCAACAACCCCTGCCCCGGCGGATACATCGATTCGTAATACGGCAACTGCAGAATGTGGAAGCTCTCGAAGTGCTTCCACATGGGATGGGCGGAATTCGTGATGCGCCCGGAAGCGAAGGTGTCCGCCGCCAGCAGATAGGAGAACTCGTCGTGCACGCCCGGTTCGGGAATCGGCAGACGCGGCAACTCCGCGGCGCGCACCAGCAGTACCAACAGCCCGCATAACGCCGCGGCGAGGGGCCGGCGCCGTGCAATTCCCGCCAGGGATCGGATGGCGTTCAAACCGCTCAGACTTACAAGGTAGCACTCCCGGTCCGGATTCTCCACGGAATGGAGCACCACTTCAGCGGGGTTGTTCACTGCTCCACTTTTGTCGCCTGCCTCTTCCACCCGCCGCGTCATAATGCTACCCTCAAATACGGTATGGAGTGCCCACTCCCATCTTCAGAAGGCACGTTGAACGCTGTCATTGCGGGTGCGTGTCTTTGAGCTAAATTCCTAAAATCCAAACGAAAGCTGAGCAGTCATGAGTATACGTTTATCTAACGGAACGGAGATCCCGATTGAAATGCACAAGGTGCGCATTGTGCAGAAAGTGCGGCTGGCGCCGGCACGCGAGCGCCTGAAGGCCATCGAAGCGGCGGGGTACAACACCTTCCAACTGCGCACTCGCGACATCTTTGTGGACATGCTGACCGATAGCGGCACCAACGCCATGTCGGACAACCAACTGGCGGCCATGATGCAGTCCGACGATGCCTATGCCGGGTCGGAGAGCTTCTACAAGCTGGCGGACGCGGTGCAGGAAATCTTCGGCTACAAGTACCTGCTTCCCACCCACCAGGGCCGCGCCGCCGAGCACCTGCTGGCCAAGACGTTCGTGAAGCCCGGCCATATCGTGCCCATGAACTACCACTTCACCACCACCAAGGCGCATTTCGACATGGCCGGCGGCAAGGTGCTGGAGCTCTACACGCCGGAGGCGCTGAAAGCCACGAGCTCGTGCCCCTTCAAGGGGAACATGGACCTGGGACGCTTGCGCGCCGCCATTGAAAAGGCCGGGGTGGAAAACGTTTCGTTCGTGCGCATGGAGGCCACCACCAACCTCATTGGCGGCCAGCCGTTCTCGCTGGAAAACCTGAAGCAGGTGAAGTCGCTCATCGAGCCGATGGGGATCTTCCTGGTGTTGGACGCCAGCCTGATTTCCGAGAACGCCTACTTCATCCACCAGCGCGAGCCGGGTTATGAGAAAACCTCGATTCGCGACATCATCCTGGAAATGATGAGCGTGGCGGACCTGTGCTACCTGTCGGGCCGCAAGAGCTGCAGCGTGCGCGGCGGCTTCATCGCCACCAACCGCAAAGACCTGTACGAAGCCATCCGCCCGTGGCTGCCGCTTTACGAGGGTTTTTACACTTACGGCGGCATGTCCTCGAAAGAAATCGAAGCCATGGCGGTGGGAATGCGCGAGATGACCGAGTTGGAAGTGGCCGGCTCGTCGGCGGACGCCATCAAGTATCTGGTGGCCCTGCTGATCGAGAAGGGAGTGCCGGTGGTGACGCCCGCTGGTGGCCTCGCCTGCCACGTCGACGCCATGCGGTTCATCGATCACGTGCCGCAGTCGGAGTACCCGGCGGGCGCGCTGGCCGCCGCGATGTACATCGTTTCGGGCGCGCGCGGCATGGAGCGCGGCTCGGTTTCCATGGATCGGGACGCACAAGGCAACGACGTGCCCTCGGACATGGAGCTGCTGCGCATGGCCGTTCCGCGGCGTGTGTTCACCATGTCGCACCTACAGTATGTGGCCGACCGCCTGGAATGGCTCTACCGCCACCGGAAGCTGATCGGTGGCCTCGAGTTCTACGAAGAACCGCCGGTGCTGCGTTTCTTCGCCGGCCTGATGAAGCCCACCAAGAGCAATTGGGGCGCGGCGCTGGTGGAGGCGTTCGAAAAAGACTTCGGCACGGAGTGCTGAGGCGCGCGCCGGCCGGGTCGTCGGGCGGAAGGCCAAATAACCCAGCTAGCGCGATCTATCCCGCTTTCCGTTCACGTTCCAGAGCCTGATGGAGCAGTCCCTTGAGGTAGGTCTGGTACGGCAACCCGCGCCTCTCCGCAATTTGCTGCGCCGTTTCAATATCGGTGATCGGCAGCCGGATCGTCGTGGATCTGGTGGCCCCGCGAATCACGGGCAGTCGCCTGATCTTTCCTTCCTTCTTCGCCTTCAGGAAGAGCGCCGTAACGACCTCCGGGTGCGAGTCCCACCACTCGGCCTCTTCCTCTTCCGATTTGAACCTCGGTATTCTGGTCATGGCTGGCATCATTCGTCTCCCCCGTAGATCTCCCGTTGTTTCGTGTGCATCGGATGCGCGGTGACGAACCGGATCTTGCCCTTGCGTTCGGTGATCACGAACGTCAGCAACTTGGCTGCGTTGGTCTCCCCCAGGCACAGCCTGCGACGCTCGCGCTTCCGTTCCTGGACCTCGATCACCATCGGCCCGTTCCAGTAGGCTTCCTCGCACTCCTCGGGAGTAATCCCGTGCCGTGCGATATGAGCCACGTTCGCCGCGTCCCAGTCGAATTCCATTCGCACCTACAGTGTACATACGATCCATGGCGGAAAGCAAATCAAGAAGACCACCTTTGTGGCAGGCTCTCCTTTCCGATCCGCCGCGCGGCCGCTCTACCTCTGCACTCTTCCCGAGCCCCCGCTCTTGAGCAGCGCGTTCACCTCGTCCACCGTGAGGCGGTTGAAGTCGCCCGGAACGGAGTGCTTCAGGCAGCTCGCCGCCACCGCGAACTCGAGCGCTTCCTGATGAGTCGGCAGTTCCAGGAAACCGTAGATCAGGCCTCCGGCGAAGCTGTCGCCGCCGCCCACGCGGTCCACGATGTGGGTGATGTCGTAGTGGCGGCTCACCAGGAATGCCTGGCGGTCGTTCAGGCACGCCGACCAGCCGTTGTGCGAGGCGCTCTTGGATTCCCGCAGCGTGATGGCGATGGCCTTCAGGTTGGGGTACTCATCGAGCACCTTGTCCGTGAGCTTTCGGTACTGCGCGCTGTCGAGCGATCCCGAGTCCACGTCCACTGCGGCCTGTATGCCCAGCGTCATTTGCACGTCTTCTTCGTTGGCGATGACGATATCCACGTATTTCACCAGCTCGCGCATCACCTCCACGGCCGGCTTTCCCCACTTCCACAGGTTCTTGCGATAGTTGAGGTCGCAGGAGACGGTGAGGCCTTTCTCCCGCGCACGGCGCACCGATTCGAGCGCCAGATCGGCGGCCGAGCCGCTGATGGCCGGGGTGATGCCGGTGATGTGAAACCAGCCTGCATCCTGGAACGCGCGGTCCCAGTCGATATCGCCAGGCTGGGCGAGCGCGATGGCGCTCTGGCCGCGGTCGTAGACCACCTTCGAGGCACGCTGATTGGCGCCGGCCTCCAGGTAGTAGATGCCCACGCGGCCCTTGCCGCGCACGATCTTCGAAGTGTCCACGCCGGCCCGCCGCAACTCGGCGATGGCCGCGTCGGCGATGGGATGCTTGTCCGGCAGCACGGTGACGTACGCCGCCGGCAGGCCGAAGGACGCCAGCGCGACGGCTACGTTGGCTTCGCCGCCGCCGAAAGTGGCCACGAATTGAGGGGTCTGCAAGAACCGCTCGAAACCCGGCGGCGCGAGCCGCAGCATGATCTCACCGAAAGTGACAGTCGTTTTGGGCATGGGAGTTGGTCCGGAACATTCGTTTTAGCACAAGCAAAGGGCAAGCTAAAGCATGCCCCACCGGGTAACATGAAGGGG
This sequence comes from Bryobacteraceae bacterium, assembly GCA_049590695.1. Taxonomy (GTDB): domain Bacteria; phylum Acidobacteriota; class Terriglobia; order Bryobacterales; family Bryobacteraceae; genus Fen-178. Next base: position 4,220 of record JBAWDI010001057.1, on the reverse strand, counting down.
GCACACTATGAACCGCGAATACGAATTGAGCCGGCGCAGTCTGCTGGGGCAGGCAGCCGGTGCGGCGGTGCTGGCCGCAACCGTCCAGGCGCAACCGTCCGACGAGAACTCCGCGCCGCGAATCCGGGAGAGCTTCGACTTCGGCTGGAAATTCTTCAAGGGCGACGCCCCCGGCGCGCAACAGCCGGATTTCACGGATGCGCCGTGGAGAAGCGTGGACCTCCCTCACGACTGGAGCATCGAAGGGCCGTTCAGCGAGAAAGAACCGGCCCAGGCCAGCTTGCCGGCCGGCATCGGCTGGTACCGCAAGCGCTTCCCTCTGCCCGAAGCGTACCGCGGCCGGATGGTCACCATCGAGTTCGGCGGCATCTACGAGAACAGCGAGGTGTGGATCAACGGCCAGTATCTCGGCAAGCGTCCCTACGGCTACATTCCGTTTTCCTACGACCTGACGCCGCACCTCGTCTTCGGCCGCGATAACGTGATCGCCGTCAAGGTGGATAACTCCCTCCAGACCAACTGCCGCTGGTATTCGGGATCGGGCATCTACCGGCGCACGTGGCTGCTGGTTACCAACCCGGTGCACGTCGCATATTGGGGCACGTTCGTGACAACGCCGCACGTCTCCCAAGAGGCGGCCACGGTGGAGATCGAGACCAGGGTCCGCAACGACGGCGCGCGCGCCGTCCGCTGCACGCTGGCCACCAGCATACTCGACCAGGACGGCAAAGCGGTGCAGTCCGCGGAGGCGGTCCAGGAGGTTGCGGCCGCGGGCGTTTACGAGTTCGTGCAGCAGGTGACGGTTGCCAAGCCCAACCTCTGGTCGGTGGCGAATCCGTATCTGTACCAAGTCCGCAGCACAGTGCGCCAACAAGACCGGGTGATGGACCAATACGATACGCCCATCGGCATCCGCGAAGCGATTTTCGACGCCGACAAGGGATTCCTGCTGAACGGCGAGCACGTCAAGTTGAACGGCGTCTGCCTCCACCACGACGCCGGCTGCGTAGGGGCTGCCGTGCCCGAGCGGGTGTGGGAGCGGCGCCTCCAGCTACTGCGCGAGATGGGCTCGAACGCCATCCGCACCAGCCACAATCCCCCCGCGGAGGAGTTTCTGGACCTGTGCGACCGCCTGGGATTCCTGGTCATGAACGAGGCCTTCGACGAGTGGAAGGTGCCGAAAACACAGATCGGCCCCCATGGGTACAGCAACTACTTCGACGAATGGTACCAGCGCGACGTGACCAATTTCGTCCATCGCGACCGCAACCATCCCTCGGTGGTATTGTGGAGCGCGGGCAACGAAATCGGCGACCAGTCCGCTCCCAACGGCGCCGACACGCTGCGCAAACTGCTGGCGGTGTTTCACACCGAAGACCCCACCAGATTGGTTACGGCGGGCTGCGACAACATTGCCTCGGAGCCCGCCTCGCATACCGCGCGGCCCGAGTTTCTGGCGCTCCTCGACGTGGTGGGCTACAACTATGTGGACCGCTGGCGCGACCGCATCGAGAAGTATTACAGCATCGACCGGCAGGCGTTTCCGCAAAGACGCATGATTGGCACGGAAAGCGGGTCCATGGGCGGCGTCCGGGGAGATTATGGCGCGATCAGCAGAGGCCGGAACATCGACGTCGAGCAGTTGTGGAAGTTCGTCCGGACCTACGATTACGTGGCCGGCGATTTCATGTGGACCGGCATCGATTACCTGGGCGAGGCGCGCTGGCCCGCGAAAGGCTCCTCCGCCGGCGTGCTCGATATGTGCGGCTTCCGCAAAGACGGCTTCTACTTCTACCAGAGCCAGTGGACCGATAAGCCCGTGCTGCACCTGTTCCCGCACTGGAACTGGAAGGGCAAGGAGGGACGGTTCATCCCCGTCACCTGCTACACCAACTGCGACACCGTGGAACTGTTTCTGAACGGCAAGTCCATCGGGGTGAAGGGCTACGAATTCCCGCGCCTGGGGATGGAGGGCAGGTACGGAAACTACCCCGCTCGGGCCCGGGCGCTTCGGACCACGGGCGACTTGCACCTGGCCTGGGATGTGCCCTACGAACCGGGCACGCTGAAAGCCGTGGGCGTCAAGGATGGGAAGGTGGCCACCACCGTCGAGGTTTCGACAGCGGGAGAGCCGGCGGCCATTGGCCTGTCGGTGGACCGGGAGGCGATCGCGGCCGACCGTCGAGATGTGGCTCATATCACGGTTCAGATTCAGGACGCGACCGGTAGGATGGCGCCCACCGCGGCCAACGAGGTGGCGTTCGAGCTTGAAGGCGAAGGGAAGATCATCGGCCTCGACAATGGAGACACGCTGAGCCACGAGAGTTACCAATCGAGCCGCAGGAAGGCATTCAACGGATTGTGCCTGGCCATCGTGCAAGCGACCGGCAAACCGGGCCAGATCCGAGTGACGGCTTCCTCGCCCGGACTGAAATCGGCGAGTGTCACCGTGACGACGAAGGGTTAGCCGGTAGTAGCGGCGTCAGCCACCTCGGAACCGGCCGCTCCAACTTCACTAAGCGTCCGCTTTCAAAGATGGCGACCAGCCGGTAGGGAGTTCGCAGGTCGTTGTTGTCGAAGACCCATACGTTGGGCAGTTCGCGGAGAGCCGCCTTGAGGTTGGCCAGGATGCGTGGAAAACGTTGGACCAGCTTCTCCGCCGGAACATCGTGTCCGCCCTGTGAGACGCGCATCGCCACGCGTTGTTCGGACACTTCCGGTCCGGCAGTCCCGATAAAGCACAGAATCGTGTTGTATCCGGCTTGCGCCGCGCTTTTCAGGAAGGCGAGCTTTTCGCCCACTGGGTCGGAAAAGACCGTCTCGAAAACAAAGCTCTCCCGTTGCCTGACAAGCTCCTGCCGGACAGCGTCGGCCACGCGGGCGGCGGCATAAGCCTCGATATGGAGCTCTTCGGCTAACACGTCCGCATTGACAAACCGCAGCCCCGCGGGTTGGAGGTGGGCGTGGTAGAACGTCGTCTTCCCCGCGCCATTGGGCCCGGCGAGAGCGACGATGACAGGGCGCCGGTCGAGTGGCAGGCTCATCGCCGTTTGGTCTTCGCGCCGACGGGCCGGAACTGGCGCTGCACGAACCGGCCCACTGTGCGGCTCCCGTTCGCATCGATTCGCACCAGAAGGCCAGGGCGATCCGCATGCGGTTGGTAATGAGGGAACGGCCGGCTCTTGAGGTAGGCGCCCAGGCGCTCGCGGCCTTCCGGGGTATCCACGGACTGGAGGCATTCTGACAGCGGCCGAGCGGTGGCATTGTAGCATAGCGCCAAAACCTGCCGCCCTTCCAGCAACAGCTCGATGGACCGCCCCAATCGGGCCCAGAATTCGACTTGCCCGGCAATCGAGCGCGACAACGTTTCCGCGGCCAGCCGGGCATCGAGCACCAGGCTGTCGGAAAGCTTCACTGGTTGACTCATAGCCATAGGGTAGCATATTGCTACCGAAGGGCTATACCGGTTGGCGCGACGGCCTGCCGGCGGCGCCGCAGTGTGGGTAGAATAGACTGTCTGAAGGAGGTGTGCCCTGAATCGAAGATCATTCTTCAAGTCGCTGGCGGCGGCATCGGTGGTGGGCGCCGCTCTTCCCCGCCGCGCGGAAGCCGCGCTGCCCAAAGCGAAAATCACCCGTGTCCGGTTTTACCAGCCTCCCAACCCGAACCAGACCTTCAACCAGAGCAACATGGTGGTCACGGTGGAGACCGACATCGGCATCACCGGAGTCGGCGAAGGCGGCACCAAGGACATGCTGGAACAATCCGCCGGATCGCTGATCGGAAAGGACCCCTTCCGCATCGAGGCCGCCTGGCAGGAGATGTACATGGCCTGGTTCTATCCTCCCGGCCGCGAGAAGATCGACGCCATCGGAGCGCTGGACCTGGCCCTGTGGGACATCAAGGGCAAGGCGCTGAAGCTGCCCGTCCACCAGATCCTGGGCGGGGCCGTCCGCAGTTACTGCGAATGCTACCCCACCGGCGGGGGGACTGCCTCTATGAGCCTGCGGGATCGCGCGCGCGCCACCATCGAAGCCGGTTACCGCGCTTTCCGCATCGATGCCGGCGCCGGCGCTCCCATCGTCGACAATGTCTATAACACGCACGAACGCGTCCGCATTGTGGCCCAGGCCTGCAAGGAGGTTCGGGAAGGCGTGGGGCCGAACGGGGACTGGAACATCGACCTGCACCAGAAGTTCGACTATCCGGATGCCCTGCGC
>JBAWDI010001056.1:0-11222 GCA_049590695.1 Bryobacteraceae bacterium | reverse complement strand
GAGCGAAATCATGCATGTCGCGAGGCCACAAGGTGTTCAGCCCATTCGACCCGACATAGGGCGGCGCGCACGGTCTCCTGGGCCGCCACCAGCGTGAGACAGGCATCGGCCGCGGCCGCCGCGACCTCAAACCGGGTCCGCTTGAGCGTGGCCTCGGACTGGGCTTGCGCAGCCGCCGCAGCGGCCACAGTGGCCCTCCGGAGGCCGAAATCGAACGGCTCCCAGGTGACCAATGTTCCGATGGCGCTGCCCCAGGCGGTGCCGAAGTTATTCGAGCCAATCACGGGGCCGGACATGGACGGGATGGCGCTCTGCGGCAGCAGAAGCCCGAAGACGTTGTTCCGGGTGGCGCGGTTCATCTGCGCCAGGGCGTCCACGCGCGGCAGGTAGGCCGTCCGCGCGAGGCGTATACCGGCGGCGGCGGCGTTGATCTGTTCCTGCGAGACCTGAATGGATGGGTAATTGCGCAGCGCATTCTCGACCGCCAGCGCGATGGTGAGCGCGGCAGGCGGGGGCGCCGGCTGCGCCAGCAGAGCGCTGGCGGCCAGCGCGATCAATCCAACTGTATAGTGCTTCCGCACGTTCGCTACTTGCCTTCCATGAGTTCACGCACCAATTCACGCACCTTGGCGGTGGCTGCCCGAAGCGCGTGCCTCCCCCGAGGCGTGGCGCGATAGACCTTGCGACGGGACTTGCCGTTGCGCAGGTCGGACGCGCGCAGGTACCCCTTCTTTTCGAGGCCGTGCAGCAAGGGGTAGAGGGTTCCAGGACTGATCCGGTAGCCGTGGCGGGCCAGCTCCTCGACCATGCCCAGGCCGAAGATGGGCTCGCGGGCGGCGTGGTGCAGCACGTGGAGGCGGATCAATCCCGAGTAGAGGTCGCGGTCGTCCGCGAAACCAATAGGATCGGCTTTCGTTTTCGACATTCGATTACGAATATGGATATTATATAAGCCGGAGGCGGCGCCTGTCAACCGAAATGACGCGAGGCGAAGGGTGCTGCCGTTGACAGTGCGCTCCGCGGGTCCCCATAATATCAATGACCGGCTGGCCGGTCGCTCATGACTGCGCGAATCGTCGACCGCCCCACTCGGACCGGAACCATTCGGATCCCCGGCCATGCCCCCCTGTCGGTTGGCGCGCTGGGCATCGCGGCCTTCCTCCTGTTTGCGTCCGGACCGGTGGTTCGAGCGGAGGAACCCGACGCCCTGACCATCGCCAGGAAATGCGATGCGGCGCTCAAAGGGAAGACCGAACACGGCTCCGCCTCGATGACGGTTCGCACACCCGAGTGGCAAAGGACGCTGGAGATGACGTTCTGGTACGACTATCCGGACAAGACTCTCATACGGATGACGGCTCCCGCCAAGGACGCCGGAACGGGCACGCTGCGCCTGGGGACCAACATGTGGACGTACCTGCCCTCGGTGGAGCGCGTCATCAAGATTCCGCCATCCCTCATGCTCCAGAGCTGGATGGGCAGCGACTTCACCAATGACGACCTGGTGAAGGAAAGCAGCCTGCCCACCGACTACACGCACCGGATCGAGGCCGAAACCACGGAGGGCGGCGACCTCTGTTACCGGCTGGTTGCCACGCCCAAACCAAACGCCGCGGTGGTGTGGGGCAAGCTGGTGGTGCTGATTCGCACGGCGGATTTTCTCCCTCGCCGCGAAGAGTACTACGACGAACAGGGAGCGCTTCAAAAGACTCTGTATTTCGACGAATTCCGCAAAACCGGTTCGCGCACCTACCCCATGCGATGGCGCATGGTTTCCCACAACAAGCCGGGACACGAAACCATCCTGACGTTCTCTTCGCTGGAATTCGACCAGCCGCTGCCCGCGAACATATTTACGCGGCAGAATCTCGAGCGGCGTTTCTGAGAGGGCATGGATGCTTTTTTGGCAAATGGCATGGCGCAACGTCTGGAGGTACCGGCGGCGCTCGCTTCTGACCGTGCTGACCATCGCGCTCGGGCTGGCATTCAACATCCTGATGCGCAGCATCGGCGACGGTTATCACGAGCAGATGGTGGACAACTCCGTGCGCGCTCAGATCGGCCACATCGAGATCCATCGTTCCGGCTACCAGCACGATCCCGGGCTGCTGAAGACGTTGCCCGACGTGGAGTCGCTCGAACGGGTGGTGCCGCGGACGCCGCATCTGCGCGGCTACTCCTTCCGGGTGCTGGGCGACGGGCTCGCCAGCACGGCGGAGAATTCGGCCGGAGTCAGCATCGTCGGCATCGATCCGCGGGCCGAGCGCACGGTCACGACCATCGACCGCGCCGTTATCGCCGGGAGATTCCTCGACGCAGGCATGAGCCGGCCGATCCTGATTGGCGAACGCCTCTCGCAATCGCTGGGCGCGAGGCCGAACGACAAAGTGGTACTGCTGGTCCAGGCGGCCGATGGCTCGATGGGCGCGCAACTGTTCCGCGTGGCCGGCATCTTCCGATCCGGCTCGCCGGAGCTTGATCGCGGGGTGGTCTACCTGCTCCGGGGTGACGCGCAATCGCTGTTCTCAATGGCCGGCGGCTTGACCGAAGCCGCGCTGCTGCTCGACTCATCGAACTCGGTTGCCGAGGCCCAGCAGTTCCTGACCACGCGCCTGTCGGGTCAGCCGGTCGAAGTCCTACCATGGTACGTGGTGGAGCCGTTCCTGCGGCAGTTCATTGAGTTGGACGACGCTTTCTTCTACATCATCGTCCTCATCCTTTTCGTGGTGATCTCGGTGGGCATCCTGAACACGGTCATGATGTCGGTGTTCGAACGGGTGCGGGAATTCGGCGTGATGATGGCGCTGGGCACAAAGCCCCGTCAGGTGGTGCGGCTGGTGGTACAGGAAGCGGGGGTGCTCGCCGTGCTGGGCGCCGCGCTGGGTGCGCTACTGGGCAGCGCGTCCACCCTGGTTTTCGCTTACACCGGAATCGACCTCTCCGGCTACGCCGCGGGAGCATCGGCTCTGGGGATCACCACCACCGTCATGCATCCGGAACTGATGGCGGGGAACCTGGTCTTTTCCGGCCTTTCCGTAATGGCCGTCGTCGTGCTGGTGTCTTTCTATCCGGCCATCAAAGCCGCGGGCCTGAAGCCGGTCGAAGCCATCCGGCACATCTGAATGGATATGGCGCAGATCGAGCTTATCGACATTTCAAAGACCTACCGGGATCACGTATCGGTGCACGCGCTGACCGCCTTGAACCTGGCGATGGAGAAAGGCGAATTCGCGGCGGCGGTGGGGCCGTCGGGATCGGGCAAGACCACGCTGCTCAACCTCATCGGCGCCATCGACACGCCGGACACCGGCACCATCCGCATCGCCGGGCTCGAGATTACTTCCACACCCGCGGACCAGCTCGCGGAATTCCGGCTGCGGCATGTCGGCTTCGTGTTTCAGTCCTTCAACCTGTTCCCGGTGCTGAGCGTCCTGGAGAACCTGGAGTTTGTTCCGGCTCTCCAGGGCGTGCCCAAGGCGGACCGGGTGCGCCGCGCGGAGCGCCTGCTGGAGACCGTCGGAATGCGCGAGTTTCGCGACAAGCGCCCCGACGAACTGAGCGGCGGCCAACAGCAGCGCGTGGCCGTCTTGCGCGCCATCCTGCCGGAACCGGATCTGGTGCTGGCCGACGAACCTACGGCAAACCTGGATTCGGAAAACGCGTCGCTGCTGCTCGACATGATGGAACGCCTCAACCGCGAACTGGCCATCACGTTTCTGTTCTCGACCCACGATCCGGCCGTGATGCGCCGCGCCCGCCGCCTCATCCGCTTGAAAGACGGGCGCCTGACCGGCGACGAAAAGCAAGAACCGTGACCGGGCGAATCTGCATCTGGGCCATCTGGCTGGCAGGTCTCGGGTGGGCGCAGAACACGCCGCCCGGCAACGGCCAGTCATACTGGACGCAGCAATTCAGCGGCTATTGGAAGGACCTGGCCAGCGGCTCGCGTTCCTACTTCACGCAGGACGCCTGGGGGGACAACCTCGACCGGCTCCGGCTCACCTATGACGGCAAGTATGGGGACTGGTTCGCGGTCCATGTCGACTACGACAACGAAATCCACGCGGGTAATTGGATCGGCCTTCCCGATTTCGAGGTGGTTCGAGACCGCCAGAGCGCCGCCTGGCTCGATCTTCAGCACGTCTTCGTGAACCGCGGCAACCTGTATTGGGACACTTCTCTCTATCGCGGAACTGTTTCGCTGCACAACGGCAAGGCGACTCTGACGGTGGGCCGGCAGCGGATCGGTTGGGGGACGGCACGCTTCTGGAGTCCCATGGACATGTTCAATCCGATCAGCCCGCTACAGATCGAATCCGAGGAACGGCAAGGGGTGGACGCCGCTTCGCTCGAATTCGCTTCGCCAGGCGCCCTGCGGTGGAACGCGGTGTACGCGCCTCAGGACGGCTTCCGCCGCTCCACCTCGGCGCTTCGGCTCAGCCGGACCATTCACAACTACGATTTCGATGTGGCGGCGGCCCGTATCGGCCAGGATTGGACGGCTGGCTTCGATGCCGCCGGCCAGGTCCGCGGCGCCGGCGTGCGTGGGGAGTTGACGTACCGGTGGCGCCACCCGATACCCGGCTCGGTCCCCATCTCGACCCGCGACGCCCTGCGATTTGCGGCCGGCGGCGACTACGCCTTCGCCAACGGTCTTTACCTGGTGGGCGAGTATTTTTACAACCAGGGCCAGCCGGATTCCTCCCAAGACCGGCCGCTCCAATTCTCGAACGAGATCTTCACCTTGCATCGTCACTTCGTCTCAGCCGGCGCGAGCTACCCCATCACGCCTCTTTGGAAGCTGGAAACCTATGTGGTCGGCGACGTGGCCGGGTCTTCCGCGGTGGTGTTGCCGCGACTGAGCCACAACCTGACCGCCAACACGGATCTGAACTTCGGCGCCCAATTGTTCGCGTCCTCCCGGAATGGCGAATTTCACGGCCTGTCCGACCTGGTTTACATCGAATTCGTGCTGCATTTCCGTTAATCTGTTGCGGGGCGCTTGTGCGTGCTCGACCACCTGGACAGAAAGGAGTAAAATAGGCACAGAAACGGAGGATATCCGAGTATGACGAGAATTCAGCCCGTTCTGACACCGAACGAACTGGCGCTGGTCGACCAGATGGCCGCGTTAACGGGATCGAAGCGAACCGAGGTGATCAAAAGCGCACTGGCCGTCTATCACTGGTTCGTGCGGCAGGCGCTCACTGGGAACCGGGTGGTGGCGCGCAAGCCAACCGGGGAAGAGGTCGCCATCGAGACCGCGGAACTTGCGGTCTTGGAAGGCAAGGGGAACCGCCTTGGCCCCGAAGAATTGGGCTTGCTCGCTAAGCAACTGGCGGCAGCTTCGAATCCGGTCGAGGCGGCGCGGACCAAGGAGCGTCTCATGCGCGGCTTCTATGGGATCTAGTAATGTGACCGTGTGGGGCAGGATGGTATCCTGCGCGGCGATTGGTAATCGCCGCGCGTGCCGGTTGCCAACCGGCACGCAGCTTGGGAAGCTGTCGCGCGGTACTAGGATGGAAATCTAGGGGTCGGGTATGCCCAGAGTCCGCCGCCAAAATGTACCGCCCGCTCTGTTGCAGCATCTGCTCGACCGCGTCCAGAGCCGGAAGATTCCCGCATCTCAGTTGGAACTGCTGGCGAAGTGGCTCGACCGCGAACCCGAGGTGCCCGAGAGCCAGTGGTACAAACGATTCTCAGGCATGACGGTTTGCGGCGAGGGTGAGTTGATCAAGACTCTCCTACTCCCTGGTCAGGCGCCCAAGGGCCAAAATGTCGCGTGAGATCGGGCTGCCAATAGCGGACCCCAAACCCCGAAATTAAGGTATACTGGAGGAGTTCGGTCGCAATGGACCGAGAGGAGGTTACTGGCCGATGTCAGTTTCACGTAGATCTTTCTTCGCCCGCGCCGGGGCGATTGCCGCCGCCCAAGGGCTGGTTATGAAGGCGCAACAGAAGCCGCCCGTGGATCCGGGGGCGACGCCGCAGGACCCTCGCATGGGCGTTGCCAATGCCGAGAAACTGTTCAAGTATTCCAACCAACGCGCCAAGGTTGCCATTATAAAAGGTGAGAACCGGCGCAAGAACGTCTTCGACGCGCTGGTCGCGATCGACGACCAGATCCTGCCCGGTCTTAAGAAGAGGAAGTACGTACTGATCAAACCGAACGGCAGCGACCCATCGCGGGCGCTGATTTCCACGCAAGCCGACACCGTCCACGGAATCATGGACTACCTGGCTCCGCGATTCAAGGGTCAGGTGGTGGTGGCCGAATGCTGTGGCACGGCGGCCAAGACGGCCACCAGCCAGTTCGGCTGGGACAAGATCTTCGCCGAGCACAAAGCGTTCAACATGCAGTTCGACGTTCCCAACGAGGACGCGAACCGCTACGAACTGCTGTACGGGATCGACTACGACATGCATCCGGTCCCGATCAGGATGGGCGCTCGTTTTGTCGACCCCGACGCATTCGTGATTTCCTCGGCGGTGCTGAAGACGCACAACATGGTGGTGGCCACCATGACGATCAAGAACATGGTTCTGGGAGCGGCCATGACTCCGCCTCCCGGAGTGAAGGCGACTTGGGGGGACAGCGACAAACGCAAGTTCCACGTGGGCATCCGCGCGGGCAACTACAACATGTATCTGGGCGCCCAAATGATGAAGCCGAACTGGGGAGTGGGTCTCATCGACGGATTCGAGGGCATGGAAGGGAACGGCCCGGTTTCGGGCACCCCGGTGCCGCATCGCATCGCCATAGCCTCGACGGATTTCCTGGCGGCGGATCGCGTGGGCCTGGCGTGCATGGGAATCGACGCCGGCTGGCCGGGCTATCTCAATTACGCGTACGAAGGCGGCGTGGGCCAATACGATCTGGCCAAGATCGACGTGGTGGGCGCCAAGATCGCCGACGTGCAACGGAAGTACCGGCTGCACGCGGATGTGGACCGGATGCTCGAGTGGCGCGGCCCGATGCAGGACCTGCCGCCCAACCTGGGCCGCAACCGGCGTCCCGAAGAAGAGGATCTCTCGGCCTACTACGCTTAGGCGTATCTGCCAAGAAACCGCTTGGCAGACGGAAGCGCCTGCCCCACAAAGGTGGGACAGACGCTTTCGTCTGTCAACCCGGCGATACCGGCGATTTTTTCCAGGTTCAGCGCATCGGTTTCAGCCGGATGCTCCGGAAGTCGACGCGGGTGGGAATTCCTCCGTCCGGCGTGCGCCACCGTGCCATCGGCGAAATGAAAGTGCTGATTGTGATGGCGCCGAAGTTCGATCCCGAGGACGAGGGGGTGGATTGAGATTTCAGCTCATGAACCAGCCGCCGTTGACGTTGATCGTCTGCCCGGTGATGTAGCCGTTCCTGGCAAGCATCACGGCCACTTGCGCGACTTCGTCCACGTGCCCGAATCGGCCCACGGGGATGTGAGACGGCTGGGCGTTGGGATTGGATGTCACCATCTCAGTCTCAATCAGCGCCGGCGCGATGGCGTTCACCCTGATGCCCTCCTTGGCCAGGTGCCTGGCGTAGTAGCGCGTGAGGCCAAGCATGCCGGCTTTCGATGCGGCATAGTGCGGACCAACAACTCCGCCAACCTGCGCCGCCACCGAAGACACGTTCACGATCCGGCCCCATTGGCGCGCTCGCATACCGGGCAGGACGGCTTGGGTCACCAGGAAACAGGATTTCAAGTTCACGTCGATCAGGTCGTCCCAATCCCGCTCGGTGATCTCCTCGATGGCCTGTGGACGGGCGATGCCGGCGTTGTTGATGAGGATGTCGATGGGGCCAGCGGCTGCGGCCAGGCGATCGACCTCGCTTCGCACGGCGACATCGGCCTGGATGCCGACACATCGTTTGCCCAACCGCGTGATTTGCGACTCCACCTCATGCGCCTCGCGCGAGCGCGACACGTAATTGACTACGACATCGGCGCCGGCCTCGGCCAGGGCCAATGCGATGGAGCGGCCAATGCCCCGGCTGGCGCCCGTGACCAGGGCGACTCTTCCGTTCAGGTCATCCATACGCAGAGTGTAACCGCGGAAAGACACCGGCGACAAGATCGCCGGCGCCACAAGGGTTATAGTGGTTCCAAAGCTATGTTCACCAAAATCATTCCAGTTGCATTTTGCGGTTTGCTCGCGGCTGCGCTGGGGCAAGCGGCGGACGCGGTGGTGCTCCAGATTAAAGCCGGCCAGGTGGCGGCGCACGTCAGCCCGATGCTCTACGGGCTGATGACGGAAGAGATCAATTTTTCCTACGACGGCGGGCTGTACGCGGAGCTGGTTCGCAATCGCAGCTTCAAGGAAGATGCCAAAGAGCCGGTCGATTGGCAGCTTGTACAGGAACCGGGTGGAACGGGAACCATGGCGCTCGACCCCAGCCAGCCGTTCAACGACGCCATTCCGACCAGCCTGAAACTTACCGTGACCAAGGCCGCCGCAAACCAGCGGGTGGGGATCGCCAACGAAGGATTCTGGGGCATACCGGTGAAACCGAACACGCGCTACCGGGCCTCGTTTTACGCCAAGGCCGAAGGATTCACCGGGCCGATTCGGATTGCCATTGTGAGCAACGATGGCGCCACGGTCTACGCCAGCGCGCAGGTGCGGCGCATCACCGGGAGTTGGAAGAAGTACGAAGTGATTCTGACCACGCGCGCGGTGAAGCCATCGGCGGAAAACCGCCTGGTGATTTCAACCGGCAGCGCGGGCACGGTCTGGTTCAACATGGTGTCGCTCGTTCCGCCGACGTGGAACAACCGTCCCAACGGCAACCGGAAAGACATCATGCAGCTCCTGGCCGACATGAAGCCCTCCTTCCTGCGGTTTCCGGGCGGCAATTACGTGGAAGGACGCACCATCGCCACGCGCTTCGATTGGAAGAAGACCATCGGCGACATTTCCGAGCGGCCGGGGCACATGAACGACGCCTGGCGGTACTGGTCGTCGGACGGCATGGGCCTCGTGGAGTTTCTGGAATGGTGCGAAGACCTGCACATGGAGCCCGTGCTGGCGATCTATGCCGGCTACTCGCTGGCCGGCGAGCGCGTCGCGCCGGGGAAAGACCTGGAACCTTTCGTTCAGGACGCGATTGACGAAATCGAATATGTGACCGGCGCGGCCAGTACCACGTGGGGCGCGCGACGCGCCAAAGACGGGCATCCGGCGCCCTTCAAGCTGGAATACGTCGAGGTGGGCAATGAGGACCAGTTCGACCGGCAGACGGGAAGTTATGCCGGCCGGTTTGCGCAATTCTTCGATGCCATCAAGGCGAAGTATCCCAAGTTGAATGTGATCACCACCGCCCGGGTGAGCACCCGCACTCCCGACGTCCTCGACGAACACTACTATCGCCGCTCGGAAGACGAGATGGCGTCTCATGCCCACGATTACGATACGCGCGAGCGCACCGGGCCGAAAATCTTCGTCGGCGAGTGGGCCACGCGGGTGGGCGCGCCCACGCCCAATATGAGCGGCGCGCTGGGCGATGCGGCCTGGATGACGGGCATGGAACGAAACTCCGACCTGGTCATCATGGAGTCCTATGCCCCGCTGTTTGTCAACGTGAACAAGGGCGCGATGCAGTGGCCCACGGATCTGATCGGTTTTAACGCCATGGGGAGCTATGGCTCGCCGGCGTATTACGCCCAGCAGATGTTCAGCACGCACCATGGCGATGTGGTTCTTCCGGCGGCCGCACAGGGCATTCCCACGCGGGAATGGCAGCCGCCGGCACCGGGAGGACGCCGTGGCGCGCCCGGCACTCCGCCGCCTCCGCCGCAGCCAGCGCCGCCGCCGCAACAGGTACCGATGGTCTTCTTCGACGCCACGCGGGACAGCCAGACGGGAACCATCTATCTGAAGGTGGTGAACCGGGCTGGCACGCCGCAGCCCGTGCAGGTGCAAATCAGCGGACTCAGCGCCGTCGAAGCCAAGGGGCAGGCCATCACGCTGAGCGCCAGCAGCCCGGATGATACGAATTCCATCACGGAGCCGACCAAGATCGTGCCCGTCACAACGAACGTGGACGGACTGGGCGCCAACTTCACGCGCACGTTCCCGCCCTACTCCATCACCGTTTTGGAGCTGAAGGGGAAGTAGCCCGGGTTTTCTCTCCGCCCGCAACTCCTTCTAAAATAATGCTCAATAAATCTTGACATTACTGCACTCATATAATATTATTGTTATTGGATGAGGTCGCGATACGGCCTCTAAACTAAACTTAAGAGGAGTCTAAACACCATGTCTCTCAGTCACTACGACCCGTTAGCCAATCTGCGCCTGTTCGAAGACGCCTTCTCCCGGATGCTGACCGAACCCCAAACCAACCGCCCGTGGGCGCCGGCGGTCGATATTTACGAGACCGAAAACGAACTGGTTCTGAAAGCCGATTTGCCGGATGTCGACCTGAAGGACATCGACGTCCGCGTGGAAAACCAGACGCTCACCATCTCCGGCGAGCGCACGTTCGAAAAGAACGACACCACCAAGGGCTATCACCGCATCGAGCGCAACTACGGCAGCTTTGTGCGCAGCTTCTCGGTGCCCAACAGCTTCGACACCGAACACATCGCCGCCGAGTTCAAGAACGGGGTATTGAGCGTGACGCTTCCCAAGAAGGAAGCCGCCAAGCCGCGCCAGGTCAAAGTCGAAGTCAAGGCCTGAAGCATCGAATCGTCAGAGCCGCGACCGTTAGGGAGCGGTTTTTCGGGCCGGGATGCCTTCAGGGGCGCCCGGCCCTATATTTGTTTATAGGGGGACCAAATGTTTCGGTTGGACAAGCTCACTCAGAAAGCCCAGGAGGCATTGCAGCAGGCGCAGGCGGTGGCCGAACAGAACCAATGCCAGGTGATTTTCCCGCTGCATCTGCTCATCGCCCTGGCGGAAGAAAAAGAAGGGATCGTGCGGCCGGTGCTGGCCAAGTGCAACGTGCAGCCGGATGCCATCGTGGCGGAAGCCCGGCGGCTCCTCGGCAACCTGCCCAAGACCGCCGGTATGCAGCCCGGAACGTACCTCTCGCAGCCGCTGAACGAGGTCCTGGAGCGCGCCTTCGACGAAGCCGGACGCTTCAAGGACGAGTTCGTGTCCACCGAACACATGCTGCTCTCCATCGCCCAGCAGCGCGGCGACCCGGCGGCCCAATTGCTGGACCGCGCCGGCGCCACGCATGACGCCATCCTAAAGGCCCTGGTTTCGGTGCGCGGCAGCCAGCGCGT
>JBAWDI010001055.1:0-4302 GCA_049590695.1 Bryobacteraceae bacterium | reverse complement strand
AGCCCGCAACGGGCGCGGCGGCGCGGCCGGCCACTGCTCCTTCCTATAAGGACCTGAAGTTTCCGCCGCTGCGGCCCATCCAGATTCCCAAGGTGGCCGCTTTCACGCTGCCCAACGGCATGAAGCTCTATCTGCTGGAGGACCACGAGCTGCCCATCATCCACGGCGTGGCGCAGGTGCGAACCGGGAACTTGTTCGACCCCGCGGAGAAGATCGGCCTGGCCACCATGACCGGCATGGTGATCCGCACCGGCGGCACCAGGACGAAGACCGGCGAGCAGTTGGACGAGCAACTGGAGAATATCGCGGCCAGCGTGGAAAGCGAGATCGGCGAATCTGGCGGCAGCGTCTCGTTCTCCGCGTTGAAGGAGAACACCGACGAAGTGCTGGGCGTTTTCAAAGACGTGCTCACGGCTCCCGAGTTCCGCCCGGACAAGATCACCCTGGCGAAGACGCAGTTGAACGGCGGCATCGCCCGCCGGAACGACGACGCGCGCGGCGTGGCGGAGCGCGAATTCGCCGATATCGTGTACGGCAAAGACACGCCCTACGGCTGGGATATGGAATACGCCACCGTGAACCGCATCACCCGCGCCGATCTTCAGGATTTCTACAAGCGTTACTTCTTCCCCGCCAACATCGAGCTGGGGGTGTGGGGCGACTTGGATACCGCCGGCATGAAGGCCAAAATCGAGAAGCTTTTCTCGGACTGGGCCGTCGAGCAGCCGCCCGTGCCGGAGTTTCCCAAGGTCCGCGGCCAGGCGGCGCCGGGCACCTATCTGGCGGTGAAGAAGGACGTCACCCAAACTTTCTTCTCCATCGGCCAACTGGGCGGCGAATTCAAGGACAAGGACTATCCGGCGCTGGTGATCATGGCCGACATTCTGGGCGGCGGGTTCCGCAGCCGGCTGGTCGAGCGCGTCCGTACCAAGATGGGGAACGCCTACGACATCGGCGCGGGCTGGGACGCGAACTACGACCACCCCGGGTGGTTCGAAATCTCGGGCGGCACCAAATCGCTCTCCACCGTGGAGACCTTCCAGGCGATTCAGGAAGAGGTGGACCGCATACGAACGTCGGAGGTGACGGAGGAGGAACTCAAGACCGCCAAGGACACGGCCCTCAACAGCCTGGTGTTCGCTTACGACACCAGGGCCAAGACCTTGGCACGGATGCTGACCTACGAGTATTACGGATATCCCCCGGATTTCATCGAGCAGTACCAGAAGGCGCTCGAGGCGGTGACGCGCGCCGACGTGCTGCGCGTGGCAAAGGAGCATTTGAATCCGGCTGCCTTCACCACCGTGGCGGTCGGAAACCCGGATGACTTCGGACGGCCTCTCGACTTGCTGGGCGCCCCGGTTCATATGATCGACCTGACCATTCCGCAAGAGACGCCGGAAGCGGCCAAGGGGGACGCTGCCAGCCTCGAGAAAGGCAAGCGGCTTCTGGCGCGCGCGCAGCAGGCTGTGGGAGGCGCCGGCCCACTGGCGGCAGTGGAGGATTACATCCGGTCGTACGACTTGCACGTGGAACCCTCCGCCGGAGGCATGCTGGTGAAAGAAACCGACCGCTGGATCGCTCCCAACTACTTCCGGCAGGATACGGTGTTTCCCACTGGAAAGCTCTCGGCTTACACAGACGGCAGAATCGGCTGGGTTGCCACGCCGCAAGGTTCGGGGCCGCTCGCCGGCACGCAGTTGAAACAAGTGCAGGGCGATCTGTTCCGGCTCTACTTCCGGTTGCTGCTCAGCGACCGCATCGCGGGACGGACGGTGAACGCGCTGGACGATAACACCGTCGAGATCAGCGATACGGGCGGCGCGATCGCGCGGCTGGAATTGAATGCCGAAACGGGGCTGCCGCAGCGGCTGCTCTACGAAGTGGCGCGTGCCAGCGGACCGCCGATTCCGGCGGAGGAAGTTTGGGCGGACTTCCAGGAGATTGCCGGGGTGAAGGTGCCGCAGGAGATTACGATTGCGCAGGGCGGGCGGAAATTCGCCGAGGTGAAGCTGACCGGGTGCAAGGTGAACTCCGGAATTCAACTGCAGGAGCTGCAAAAACGGCCATGAACCGGGGATTTCTTGCGGTTGCGCAATCGGGCATGATGCTGTGTTTGATCCTGCTGGCATGCTGCGCGCTGGCTTCCGCCGCCGCGGAGACAGCCGCCGAGCGTGGCAAGCGCGTGGTCTACGAGGCCTTGCAGGCCCTCGGCGGCGACGCATTTCTGCACATGCAAGACCGCGTGGAGAGCGGGCGGGGGTATGGGTTTTACCGCGAACAGCTTTCCGGCCTGGCCGTGGTCAAGATCTACACGCGCTATTTGGCGCCGGTCCCGGGCCAGATCGCCCAACGGGAACGGGACGCTCAAGGCAAGAACGAAGATAGTGTCGTGCTGTTCACCGAAAACGGCGCGTGGGAGGTCACCTTTCGCGGCGCCCGCCCCCTGGCCGACCTGCGCTACAACAACTACAAGGACAGCACGCTGCGAAACATCTTTTACATTCTGCGGCAGCGGCTGGATGAGCCGGGGCTCGCCTTCTACTCGCAGGGAATGGATATGTACGAGAACCGCCCGGTGGAGATAGTGGACATCACCGATGCCGCCAACCGCACGGTGACGGTCTACTTCGACCAGCTCACCAAGCTGCCCACGCGGCAGGCATTCAAACGCCGCAACCCGGAGTACAAGGATTGCGACACGGAGGTGACGATTTTTTCGAACTTCCGCGATGTGGGCGGCGGCGTCAAGTGGCCGGGCGCCACCGTGCGCGAGCGCAATGGAGAAAAGATCCTCGAGGTTTATTCGGACTCGGTCGAGATCAACCGCGGCCTCAAGGACGACTTGTTCGAGCTGCCGGGGAACCTGAAGATTCTGCCGCAAGAGAAGTAGTCTCGACGTGCAGCCGATACCCGTCGCTCAGGACGGTGATGAGGCCATCCTGGTCGGTGCGGTAAACCACGGCGCGATGCTGGCGGAGACGCTCGATGACATCGCGGTTGGGGAGGCCGTAGCTGTTTTCGAATCCCACTGAGATCACCGCGAAAACCGGCTCCACGGCGCTCACGAAATCCTCGTTGGTGGAAGTCCGGCTGCCGTGGTGCGCCACTTTCAGCACGTCGGTGCGCCGGATTTCATGCTCCGCCAGCATCTCGCGCTCGATGGGACGTTCCGCGTCTCCGGTAAGCAGGAGCCCATTGCGCCCGTAGCCCACGCGCAGCACCAGCGAGTCGTCGTTCTTGGCGCTGTCCGTGGGGACGTAATCGGGGGACGGGGCGAGCACCTCGATTTCGGCGCCGCCGAAGGCAAAGCGGCGCGGAGAATGCATGGGCACGATTTTGACGCCGTTGGCGGCGGCCTTCTGTTGCAGCGTCCGCCAGATGGGGCTGTCGGGGATGGCGCCGGTCCACAATTCCTTGGGGTGAAAATCGGCAACCAGCGCGGGGAGGCCGCCGATGTGGTCTTCATGGCCATGCGAGAGGGCCACCACATCCAGCTTGCGGATGCCGCGTTCCCAGAGGTAGGGCGCCACCACGTCTTCGCCGATATCGAGCTGCGACCTGGTCTGGTGGCCGAAAGTGGGAATGCCGCCGCCATCGACGAGCATGCGCTTTCCATCGGGGAAGGCGACAAAAATGCTGTCGCCCTGGCCCACATCGATGGCCGTCATCTCCAGCTCGCCGGGATGGACATCGGGCGGGAAGGGATGCCAGAGCAGCAGCGCCAGGAACACGGCGACCGCCAAACCCGTCCCGGTGCGCCACCATTTGCCGCGCGCCAGGGCGGCGGCAATCAGCGCGGCCGAGAAAGCCACGCCCAGCCACACTGGCGGCGTGGGAATGCGCCAGCCGGGCTCGACACCGGCGTGCCAGTACACCACTTTTTGCGAAAGCCACAGCAGCACGCCCGCAATCTTCGCGACCCACACCCAGCCGGTGAAGACGGCGACGAATCCCAGGGGCACGGCGAGGCCCATCAGCGGAACCACGAACGTGTTGGCCGAGAGGCCCGATAGGCCGATGCGGTGGAAGTAGACCACCATGGGCAGCGCCAGCCCGGCTTGAATGACGGCCGAGATGACCGTGATCTCGTAGAAGAACAGCAGCAGGCGGCCGGAGACGGCGACCGCCAGCGTGCCGGCGCGCGGCGGGAGATGCGCCACACGGCTCACGGTCTCGGCGAGTTGCCGCATCTCGATTCGGAACTGGGCGATGCGCGGAGCGCAGTGAATGTCGCGGTCGCGATCGCCCAGATCCTGGAGGCCGCGCGCCAGCGGGCCGGAGGTGGCCCGGATCAGCGGC
>JBAWDI010001054.1:0-5694 GCA_049590695.1 Bryobacteraceae bacterium | reverse complement strand
TCCCCGCCCTGCGGTTTTACCGCCGGTCGCCCGCGTGGGCACCGCTGCTGCCGGCCATCGCCGCCTTCTATCTGGGAGCCACCATTCATTCAGCCGTCTGCTATTGGCGCGGCGCGGGCGGTATGTGGAAGGGGCGGGTGCAGGACCGGGCAGGGTAAGGTCCAATGCCATCATGATGGTAAAAGTGTTATCATGCCAACATGGTGCGCACGCAGGTTCAGTTAACTGAGCGGCAACTCGATACTCTGCGCGAACTGTCAACCGCAACCGGGAGGTCGGTGGCCGAGCTGGTGCGGCTCGGCGTGGAACTTTACCTGAGTTCACAGCATCGGCCCAGCCGGAATGAGCAGATCGACCGCGCCCTCAGGGCGCTCGGTCAATTCTCTTCGGGCCGTAACGATGTCAGCGTTCATCACGACCGTTACCTGGCCGAGGCTTTCAAGGAATGATTGTCTTCGTCGATACTTCGGCGTTCTATGCAGGACTCGACCAAGACGATATCAACCACAAGCGGGCGAAGAACGCATGGACGGACCTGCTCGCGGGCGACGCCAGGCTTCTCACCAGCAACTACGTTTTGCTGGAGACCAGCGCTTTGGTGCAAAAACGACTGGGGCCGGGTGCTCTGAGGCTGCTCTACCGGGATTTTGTGCCCCTGGTAATAGTGGACTGGATCTCCCAGCAACGGCACCAGGCGGGTGTCGAAGCGCTGCTCGCCGCCGCACGCAGAAAGTTAAGCTTGGTTGACTGTATCAGCTTCCAAACCATGCGGGAGTACGGCGCCCAGACCGCCTTCTGCTTCGATCCTCACTTCCGCGAGCAAGGCTTCGACACCATTCCCTAGCATACTCCTGGGCACGGAGGCTGTGATAAACTCGGTGTTCCGCATCTGAAACTTCGGAGAATGGAGAGGCTCTTCGCTTGAAACTCGCTCCGGTCGATTACACCATTCTGGCCGTCTATTTTGCCTTTGTTCTAGGCATCGGCTGGATACTTCGGAAGAAGATGTCCACCAGCGGCGATTTTCTTCTTTCCGGGCGGTCGGTCCCGGTGTGGATCACCAGCCTGGCATTCATCGCGGCCAACCTGGGCGCGCAGGAACTGGTCGGCATGTCCGCCTCGGGCGCCAAATATGGCATCATGACCGCCCATTTCTATTGGATCGGCGCCATTCCGGCCATCCTGTTTGTGGGAATTTTCATGATGCCGTTCTACTACGGCAGCAAAGCCCGGTCGGTTCCCGAGTACCTCAAAATGCGCTACGACGAAAAGACGCGCACGTACAACGCCTTCTCGTTCGCGGTGATGACCATCTTTTCCTCGGGAATCTCCATGTATGCCCTGGGCAAGCTGCTGCAATTGGTGCTGGGGTGGGACTTTAATATGTCGGTGCTGCTCTCGGCCGCCATCGTTTTGGTCTATACCTTCCTGGGCGGGCTCACCAGCGCCATCTACAATGAGGTCCTCCAGTTCCTGTTGATCGTGGCCGGCTTCTCTCCGCTGGCCATTCTCGCGGTCGCCAAGGCCGGAGGATGGCAGGGCATCCAGGCGCGCCTCGGCACCACGACCCTTGCCGGCGGCATGTCCGGGAAGGTAATGACCCATGCCTGGACTTACATGGGAAGCCCGCAATCCAATCCCATGGGCGTGGAGCTTTTCGGGATGGTGGCGGGGCTCGGGTTTGTGCTCTCCTTCGGCTACTGGTGTACCAACTTCCTGGTCATCCAGCGCGCCATGGCGGCCGATTCCATGAACTCGGCCCGCCGCACCCCGCTCATCGGAGCCTTCCCCAAGATGTTTCTGCCGTTCATCGTCATCGTCCCTGGCATCGCCGCCGTGGCGCTAGCCAACATGCACGTCGGCTACAGCATCCCGCTTGACAACGGCGCTCCCAACTACAACCTGGTCATCACTACGCTGATGGCCAAGTTCTATCCGGCCGGCATGCTGGGCGTCGGGCTGACGGGCCTGGTGGCGTCGTTCATGTCGGGCATGGCGGGGAACGTCACGGCCTTCAACACGGTCTGGACTTACGACATTTACCAGACCTATATCCGCAGGAACGCGCCCGACCGGCACTATCTCAACGTGGGACGCGCCACCACCGTGGTGGGCGTGGTGCTCTCCATCGGGGCCGCCTACGTCGCCACGCGCTACGACAACATCATGGACTTGCTGCAGTTGGTCTTCGGGTTTGTCAACGCGCCGCTCTTTGCCACCTTCCTGCTGGGCATGTTCTGGAAGCGCGGCACCGGCCACGCGGCGTTCTCCGGGCTGGTCACCGGCACGGTGGCCGCTTCGCTCACCTGGTGCCTGACTGTGGCCGAGGGCAAGGGCGGCATCCTGGGCACGGTCCACACTTTCCCCTCCGTCATGGCCCAAAGTTTCTGGATCGCCCTGATGGCCTTCACCAGTTGCTTCCTGGTGACGTTACTGGTCAGTCTGGCCACCAAACCGCGCCCGGAGAAGGATCTCGAGGGGCTGGTCTACGGCCTGACGAAGATCCCCGAGGACCGCGGCAGTTGGTACCAGCGCCCCGCTCCCCTGGCCGTGATCATCATCGCAATCTTGTTGGTATTGAATATCTGGTTTGCCTGACATGCTGGACTTAAGAGTGCCTTCGGGCTGGTTTTTCACTGTGCTCGGTCTCATCCTGTTGGGGATGGGCATCTTCGCGCCGGAAACGCGCGCGGCACTGAGCGATGCCAACGTCAACCTGTACAGCGGCCTCGCGATGCTGGTGTTCGGCCTGTTCATGCTGTTGATGGCATGGCGGGCCTCGCGGAGAGCCTTGTGAAAGAGGACTTCGGCAAGCTGTACGGCTCGGCGGAAGGGGTGCGCGTCTTTCGCGCGCCGGGCCGCGTCAACCTGATCGGCGAGCACACCGATTACAACCTCGGGTTCGTGCTGCCTGTGGCGCTCGATCTGGCCACTTATATCGCCGCGGCGCCCTCCGGGGCGCCCTCTGGGCCCGGCAAGCTGCGCATCTATTCCGAATTCCGCAAGGAGATGCGCGAGTGGAATGTGGCCGATCTCGGCGCGCTCAAACCGGCGCGGCATTGGACCGATTACCCCATCGGCGTGGCGCAGGAATTGCTTTGCGCGGGCTTGGCCATCGCGCCCGCCAACCTGCTGATCCGCAGCACGGTGCCGGAAGGGTCGGGGCTGAGCTCTTCGGCCGCGCTGGAAGTCTCCACGGCACTGGCCCTGCTGGCCGGCCGCTCAATGGATCCGCTGGATCTCGCCCGCCTCTGCCAGCGCGCGGAGCGCAACTTCGTGGGCATGCCCTGCGGCATCATGGACCAGTACATTTCGGTCTTCGGCCGCGAGCACTCGGCCGTGGAAATCGATTGCCGCAGCCTGGGCCACCGTTTTGTCGAGCTTCCGGTGGGCATTACCTTCGTCGCCGTGAACACCATGGTGAAGCACGCGCTGGCCGGTTCGGCTTACAAGGAGCGCGTGGCGGAGTGCGCCGCCGCCGTGGCGGGCATCCAGGAGAAGTTTCCGGAAGTGGAGAGCCTGCGCGATGTGTCTCCCGAACAACTCGAATCGGCGGCGTCTTCCCTGCCCGCGGTGGTGGCTCGCCGCGCCCGTCACGTGGTGATGGAAGACGCGCGCGTGGGCCGGTACGTCGAAGCCAGCGCGCGTGGCGATCTGGCGCTCATGGGTAAGCTGCTGGTGGAATCGCACCGCAGTCTCCAACACGATTACGAGGTGAGCTGCGCGGAGCTGGATTTCCTGGTGAATACGGCGCTGGCTATCGATGGCGTTTTCGGATCGCGCATGACCGGCGGCGGCTTCGGCGGCTGCACCGTCACCATGCTGCGCCCCGATGCGGCGGCGCGCTTCGGCGAGGAGATAACGCGCGCCTACCAGCGGCAGTTCCAGACGACCCCGCAAGTCTACCCGTGCCGCCCATCGGCCGGGGCCGGCGAAGTGAAAGATAGCGAAGATTTCTGAGAGGATTCCGGGCGCCATCCGACTACATAGCAAAGACAAGAGAATGTCCTCCATGGCGGGGCAAGCACTTTGTGAATGCCCCGCCCTGTGGGACCCCCCCCGCGGCTTCCGCGCTACACTCGTTTGAGATGACGCGCCTGGTCAACGCCGCTAACCTGCTCACGTTGCTTCGCATCGTCCTGGTTCCCTTCGTCATCCTGGCCATTCTGGGCGGCCACCAGCTCCTGGCACTGGCGCTGTTTGCCGGCGCGGCCATCACCGACATCCTGGATGGCGCCGTGGCCCGCCGCTTTCGCCTCGCCACGCCGGCGGGCGTCTGGCTCGACCCAGTTGCGGACAAGTGCCTGTTGAGCGGGGTCTTTCTGGCGCTGGCCGCCGCCGGCACGGTGCCATGGTGGCTGGTGGGCATTATCTTCGGCCGCGATTTCTACCTCCTGGCGGGGGCTGCAACTGTGATGTTACTCACACCCGTCAGGAAATTCCCTCCCAGTATCTGGGGAAAGGTGTGCACCATGATCCAGGCCGTCACGGCGGCGGCCTGCATGGCCGGAAACGTGGGCGATGCTCGGGTAATGCTCTGGCTCTCGGCGGCTTTCACCGTCTGGAGCGGAATCCACTATACCTGGCGCACCGTTCAAGTGGCTCGAGTGCATTGACGAGGTGTGCGCGGGGGAGTAGGCTAAGAGTGGGACGGGGCTTACGACGACTCGCTACTTGCCGGCGCGACATTACCTCTGGCTGGGAATCACAGCCGGGGTGCTGGCCGTCTGCTCCGGATGGGTCGGATGGCAATCGCCGCTGGCGTTCATACCCGCGGCGCTGTTCGTGCTGACCGCCGCGTTCCTGTTCCTCATGGCATTGCGCCCCGCGGTCGAGATTCACGAAGGCTATCTCACGATCGGAAGGCGCATGATCCCCTGGATCGACATCCGGCGCCTCGACCGCACCGGGTGGATCTCGCCGCTGATTGTCCGGATTACCCTGTTCGACGATTCGCGCCTGGTGCTGGTCTATTCCGGCGATCTGGATTCCTGCAACAGCCTGCTGCGGCATCTGCGGCGCCTCTCGCGGGATGCGCTCATCGACGGCATCCCGTACCGCCAGTATTGGGGTGAAGTGCTGGCCACCGGCGCGGAGCGCAAACCGGCGCCCCCGCCCCGCTATCGCATCCTCAAGCCGGAAGATGAGGCGGAGGTGGAGCGGCTGTACCAGCGCCTAAAAACGGTCGGGAATCTCGATCAGAAAAAGAATTCCACGGACGAGAAATAGTTCGTGGCCCGCCCTGGTTTCTTCCGCCTCAAGTTATGGGCCGCGTGCCTGGTCCTGGCGGCCGCTGCCATCCTCAGCCGTTCGCTATGGCTTCCGGTGCTGGGCTACGGCCTGGTGCACGACGACGGCCCGGCCAAGGCCGACATCGCCGTAGTGCTGGCCGGCGACTACGAGGGACATCGCATCGAGAAGGCCGCGGAGTTGATCCGCGAGGGTTATGTTCCGGCCGCGCTGATCAGCGGTCCGCGCGGTTTCTACGGCGGGCACGAGAGCGATTACGCCATCGCTTATGCCGTCCGCCAGGGCTTTCCGGCGCGATGGTTCATTGCGTTGCCGCGTTCGGCGCTCAGCACGCGGGAGGAAGCCCGCGTCGTGCTGGCCTTCGGCGCGCGCGAGAACTTACCCACTCCTGCTTTCCAAAAATGACCCAGGCATTCTGATCTGAGCCGCGGACCGTCCGTGCCG
>JBAWDI010001053.1:0-5061 GCA_049590695.1 Bryobacteraceae bacterium | reverse complement strand
AGCCGGCCGTTTCCAAGCCGCCGAGGCCCGCCGCCCGCCGCCCGCGGGGCGCGCCCGTCCGGTTGCTGTCGTGGCTGATCTTCCTCGTGTTTCTGGGCGCGCTGGGCCTCGAAGTCTACGGATTTCGCACGGGACACCTGTTTTCCCAGCACATCTGGGAGCCCGTCGGATTGCAGAGGCTGGCCAGGTTCGGCGGAGAGTATCTGGCGATCGCCGCGCCGCTTCTTCTAATCGTGCCTTGGACGTTCGCCGGGCTGATCTTGGGGCTGACCATCCTCGGCACGGCCCTTGCGGTTGGTCCGCAAGCTGTGCTGGCCACCGCCTTTTTCCTCATTGCCTCATGCGCGCTGGGTTCCAAACTTCTAGGCCGGGCTGAAGAGGACTCGGTAGAGACGCATCTCTGCGCCACCCTGCTGGGAATGGGCGTCTGGATTTTTCTGATGACCTTCCTGGCGCGGCTGCCGGTCAATTATCCGGCGTTCTGGGCGGTGTTGCTGGCGCTCCCGGTGGCATGGGACCTGCGCGGGGTCTGGCGGCGGCTGGCGTACTGGGGCAAGAGAATCCGCTCCGCGGAGTTACGCCCTCCGGGCGAGCGTGCGGCCTTCGCGCTGCTCGTCTTCGTCCTCCTGATGCATTGGTTGGTGGTGCTCAAGCCGGAAGCCAGCGCGGATGGCCTGGCCATGCACCTGGCCATCCCCGCCAACATCGCCGCCAACCACGCCATGACCTTCGAGCCCAACCGGTTCCTTTGGTCCGTCATGCCCATGGGCGCGGATTTGTCGTACTCGATCGTTTATCTGTTCGGCGGCGAGTATGCGGCGCGCTTGCTGAACTTCGCCCTGCTGCTGGTGGTGGAGGCCTTGCTGTACTGCGCGGTCCGCCGCTGGGTCTCACCGTCCATCGGCTTCCTCATCCTGGCTTTGTTTGCGGCTACGCCCATGGTTCAACTGGTCACCGGGGAACTTTTTGTCGAGAACCTGGTGGCGGCCATGGTGCTGGGGATGATGACGGCCCTCTGGCGCTTCGGCGAGGATGGCGAGAAGCGATTCCTCTACCTGGCGGCGGTGCTTGCTGGAACGGCCATCGCCACCAAGGTGGGGGGCCTGGCATTCCTGGCGGTGGTGATACCGTTTGCGGTGGTGGAAGTGCGCCGGCACTGGAAGTCGCTGGGAGCGAAGCCGGCGGCCGCATGCGCGGTGGCACTCCTGCTCCTGCTGTTGACCGCGCTGCCGACCTACGCCATCGCCTATGGCAAAACGGGAAACCCTGTCTTCCCTTTCATGAACCAGAAGTTTCCATCGCCGCTGCTGGATCGGGCGGCGGACATCAGTTTCGACCAATATCGCAAGCCCCTGAGCTGGCGCCTTCCGTTCGATCTGACGTTTCACACCAGCCAGAGTTACGAAGGGCAAGACGGCTCCTTCGGTTTTCAATACCTGCTCCTGGCGCCGCTGGCGGTGGTGGCGCTGCTGGTGGCGAGGCGCAGGCCCGCCGTGAGCGCCGCGGTGGTGGCGCTGGGCGCCGCGCTCGTCATCATGCGATCCGAACCGAACGCGCGCTATGTCTATGCGGCGCTGCCTCTTCTATCGGTGCCGTTCGCGGCGCTGCTGGGGTGGCTGGAGGGCCACCAGCGCTGGCTGGCGCGTGTGCTCGTCTGCTACGTCATCGCGTGCACGGCTTTGGACGCTTACTTTATTCCGTCCTCGAGTTACTACCATAAGGACTTCAGCATGCAATCGCCGCTCTCGCGCGCCGGGAGGGAGCGATACATGGCCTACACCGCTCCCGTCCGGCTGGTGATTGCCTACTGCAACCGGGCGCACCCGCGTGCCGCGGTGCTGATCGTCTCGGGCAGCGACATCGCCGGTCTCACGGGCGAAGTTTACGAGAATCACTGGCATCAATTCGCGACCCTCGACCAGATTCGCAAAACGCTCGACATGTCCGGGATGCTCAAGCTGGTGGAAGGTTGGGGAGTCCGGTATTTCATCGCGCGCAAACCCGCCGCCGGCGAGTACACGCGGCCACCGGCCCTGCGGGAGTTGCTCGAGACCTGCACCACGCCGGAGTACGAAGCCGGCGATTTCTATCTGGCGCGGCTGGAGCCGGAC
This sequence comes from Bryobacteraceae bacterium, assembly GCA_049590695.1. GTDB lineage: Bacteria > Acidobacteriota > Terriglobia > Bryobacterales > Bryobacteraceae > Fen-178. The sequence continues at coordinate 2,950 of JBAWDI010001053.1, read as the reverse complement.
TGTGGCGAGCGAGTCAAGGGCGCGGCCGCGCGCGCGGCCAGCCGGCCCGAGATCGTGGTCCCGCCAGGCTACTACGACGACTTCGATCCGGCCATCCGGTATCGCGGCGACTGGACCAACAGCGACAAATTCGATGGCCCGTTCCAGCATACCATCAGCTTCAGCGATGTCCCCGCAGCCGAGGCCACCTTCGCGTTTGAAGGCGATGCGTTGGTCTACATGTACACCAAAGCGCCCAATCGAGGTCTGGCGGCGATTACTATCGATGGGGCCGCGAAGGAAACCATCGATCTGTATTCTCCGGCAGTCGAATGGCAAAGCTCGTCCCGGTTTTGCTGCCTGGGACCTGGCAAACACCTGGTGGCGATCCGGGTGCTGGGCCAGAACAATTCTCGTTCCACGGGCCAGTTTGTGGACCTGGACGGGTTCCGGGTGGAATGAAAGTGTCTACTGGACAGTTCCGGTATTCAAAGGAGGAGTCGCAGTGAACTCAGCGTCTCGCCGCGGCTTTTTGGGAACCAGCCTCGCGCTTCCGGCACTTGCTTCCGTGCCGTCGGAAACCGGCTCGCCCGCTCAGGCGCCTGGCGCGCAGGGCCGCGCGCCGCGGTCCGCCCCGAAGTTGACCTATGGAACCCTGGGTAAGACGGGCATTAAGGTCACGCGCCTTTCCTTCGGTTGCTACACCTGTTCCGATCAGAGCGTGGTCGAGCGCGCGGCCGACATGGGCATCAACTAGTTCGATACCGCCCGCGCCTACCAGGGCGGCAACAACGAGCGCATGGTGGGGGCGGCACTCAAGAAGTATCGCAATCGGGTCTTCATCAGCAGCAAGACGCAGGGAAAGGACCGGAAGTCGGCCCTGGCTGACATGGATTCCGCCTTCGAGCCGCTGCTGGCCACGGCCCGCAAGGCCAACGTCGGATTGGTCGCCATCAAGGCACTGGCCGGCGGCGTGCGGCCCACGGTGCAATCCTACAAGGTGGACCCGGACAAGCTGCAACGGCTGACTCGAGAAGGCGCGCCGCTGGCGGCCCTGAAGTGGGTCATGAAGAACCCGTATATCGACACCGTGATTCCGAGCATCGTGGATAACGACCAGCTTGAAGAGAACATCTCGGCCATGGGCGCGCCGTTCAGCGCCGCCGACGGCAGGTTGCTGGCCCGCAGGCTGGAAGAGATCAAGCCGCTTTACTGCCGGATGTGCGGCCGTTGTGAAGGCCAGTGCTCGCAGGGTCTGCCGGTGGCGGACGTGCTGCGCTTCCTGATGTACGCCGAGGGTTACGGCCAGTTCGCCCTGGGGCGCGAGCACTTCAAAGCCCTGCCGCCGGCGCTTACCGAGGTCCGTTGTGCGTCGTGCACCAATTGCACCGTGGAGTGCCCCAAGGGAGTACAGGTGGCCGCCCGCCTGCATAAAGCGCAACAGCTTTTCGCCTGATGGGTCGTATATACTGGACAAGGGCCTGAAATTCAGGTCCGAGATTCCGATTCCCAAAGGAGGGGTCGCAATGAACCCGTCGTCTCGCCGCAGCTTTTTAGGAACCAGCCTTGCGCTTCCGGCACTCGCTAGCGTGCCTTCGGAAACCGGCTCGCCCGCCCAGGCGCCCGCCGCGCAGGGCCGTTCGCCACAGTCCGCCCCCAAGTTCACCTATGGAACCCTGGGGAAAACCGGCATGAAGGTCACGCGCCTCGCCTTCGGCTGCATGATCACTTCCGATCAGAGCGTGGTGGAGCGCGCGGCCGATATCGGCATCAACTACTTCGATACGGCCCGCGTCTACCAGGGCGGCAACAACGAACGCATGGTGGGGGCGACCCTCAAGAAGTACCGCGACAAGGTCTATATCAGCAGCAAGACGCCGGCCAAGGACCGCAAGTCGGCCCTGGATAACCTGGATACCAGCCTGAAGGAGTTGCAGACCGATCACCTGGACGTCTGGCACCTGCACAGCCGGAGCACGCCGGCCGAGGTAAATGACGAGGTTCTCGACGCTCAGCGGATCGCCAAGCGCGACGGGAAGATCCGGTTCGCCGGCGTCAGCTTCCACGCCGGGCACGAGGTGATGATCCCGGCCATGCTTAAGTTGAATCACTTCGACGTTTTCCTGATGAGCTACAACTACACCATGGACCCCTCGATAGAGCCGCTGCTGGTGGCGGCCCGCAAGGCCGGCGTGGGAATAGTCGCCATGAAGGTGCTGGCCGGAGGCGTGAAGCCCTCGTCGTTCTACAAGGTGGACCCGGAGAAGCAAAGCAGGCTGACACGCGCAGGAGCGCCCCTGGCGGCCCTCAAGTGGGTGTTGAAGAACCCCAACATCGACACCATGATTCCGAGCATCGTGGACAACGAGCAGCTCGACGAGAATATCTCGGCCATGAACACCCCGTTCAGCGTCGCCGACGGCAAGCTGCTGGCCCAGCGGCTGGAAGAGATCAAGCCGCTCTACTGCCGGATGTGCGGCCATTGTGAAGGCCAATGCGCGCAGGGCCTGCCGGTGGCGGACGTGCTGCGCTTCCTGATGTACGCCGAAGGTTACGGCGAGTTCGCCCTGGGGCGCGAGCACTTCAAAGCCCTGCCGGCGGAGGTGGCCGGGGTGCGTTGCGGCTCGTGCAGCAAGTGCACCGTCGAGTGCCCCAATGGGGTGCAGGTGTCCGCGCGCCTGCATCAGGCGCAGCAGCTTTTCGCGTGATGCCGCCCGTCGCCCTGACCATCGCCGGTTCCGACCCCAGCGGCGGAGCCGGCATTCAGGCCGACCTCAAGACGTTTCACCAGTTCGGCGTTTACGGCGAAGCCGTGGTGACTCTGCTGACCGTGCAAAACAGCGTGCGGGTGTCGCGCGTGGAAGTGATGCCGGTCTCGCTGGTGCTGGAACAGATTGAGGCCGTGCTGGAGGATATCCCGCCCGCCGCGGCCAAGACCGGCGCGCTCGGCTCGGCGGAGATGGTGCGGGCC
>JBAWDI010001052.1:0-2438 GCA_049590695.1 Bryobacteraceae bacterium | reverse complement strand
GCCGCAACAGGTAAATCTGCATCAGACTGTGGCCTTGGGCTTGGGGGCCGCACGCTTGCGCGGATGCACGCGAAGCAATTGCATCCGCCGGATCTGGCGCTGCAACTCGCGGAAGATTTTGTCGATGGGCTGGGAGGCGTCGATCACAGTAAACTCGTAGCGCTCCACCATCGAATCCAGGGCCTTGATCAAGCGGGTCTGGTAGCGCACGAAGCTCTCGTACATATCCGGCCCGAAGCGAAGGTCCATGCCGCTTTCCCAGTAATCGAACGCGCCGCGGCCCAGCACCACCCGCGACACCAGGTGCTCCACGTCGGTGCGCAAGTAGAAGACCGCGTGCGGCGCCAGCGCGAACCCGGCCACCTGCTCGATCCACCGGCGGTCTTCGCCGCGCGCAATGGCTCTGGCCATGATCGAGAAAATGTAGCGGTCGATCAGCACCACGAAACCGGCGCGCAGGGCGGGCATGATCTCGTTCTCCAGCCGGTCCGCGAAATCGGTGGTGTAGAACAGGGTCATGGTGATGGGGCCCAGGGTGTTGCCTTCCTTGGCCATCTGGATGCCCTTGCCCGCCAGCGCCGAGCGCGCCATTCCGGTGTCGAGCACGGCGTGGCCTTCCTGCTCCAGCCACTGGCGCAACTGCGCGATCTGCGTGCTGCGGCCCACCGCGTCGGGCCCTTCGATGACGATCAGCTTGCCCTGCAAGTCGGAAATGTCGACGCCCGGCAGCGGCTCGCTATAAAACTGGAGCGGTTGTGGCTTGCGCATTGAAATCTCCTCCCGCCGGCTGATGCAAAACGCCGTTCTTCAAACTGTCGCCCAGCACGTTCATCACGATGTCGCGCATTTGCCGTTGCTGCTCTTCGATGGACTGGGTGGCGTCGATGATGTGGAACCCCACCTCTTTCGCCATGCCTTCGTATTCGTCGAGAATGCGGCCCTGGAAGATGCGGAAACTCTCTTCCACGTCGCGCGCGAGTCCCAGGTCCATGCCGGCTTCGTAGTATTTCAGCGCGTCGCGCCCGCCCAGGATGCGGCCCAGCGCGACGTCCAGCGGCACCCGGAAATAGAAGGCGAGGTTGGGGTGCATGGCGAAGCGGTAGAGGTTGCGCACCCAGCGGCGGCCGACTCCGCGCGCCACGTCGCGCGCGAAGGCCGTGTAGGCGTAGCGGTCGGCGCACACGATGGCGCCCGATTTCACCAGCGGCAGGATGTAGCTTTCCATGCGGTCCGCGAAATCGGTGGCATGGATCAAGCTGAATGAGGTGGGGGTGAACATCTCCTTCTTCTTGCCGCGCCGCGTGGCCTGCCGCACCAGGGGCGAGGAGTTCCATTCGCTGAAGGCAACCGCATAGCCTTGCGAGCGCAACCAATGGCTCAGAAGCGAGATTTGAGTGGATTTACCGGAACCGTCGATGCCCTCCACCACGATCAGCTTGCCGCGGTACCGGTTGGGGACAAAAAGAGACATAAAAGAGCGGCGTAAGAATCCATTCTACCGCGTCGGATGTGGCAGGCAGTTTCTGGGCAAGCTAAAGCATGCCCCACCAAGCTGGCTTGTGGTACGATTTCGCCATGAAGAGAATCCTGTTCCTAGCCTCTCTGGCTGTATTACTCTCACCGGTTTTGACCTCCGCATCCAAGACCTTCGACATGTACGTGATCGATACCGAGGGCGGCAAGTCGCTGCTCCTCGTCTCGCCGTCGGGCGAGAGCATGTTGATCGATACGGGCTTTCCCGGAAGCGACGACCGCGACGCGAAGCGTATTGCGGAGGCCGTCAAGGCGGCCGGCCTGAAGCAGATCGATCACATGGTCACCTCCCACTACGATGGGGACCATGTGGCCAATATTACGGCCGCCGCCGCCAGAGTGCCCATGAAGACCTTCTACGACCACGGCGACGCCGCCGTCAAAGATCCGGGGACCACTAAATCCGTGCAGGCGTATATGGAGCTTGCGGCCAAGGCCAAGCGCGTGGTGGTCAAACCCGGCGACAAGATTCCCTTCAAGGGTATCGACGTTCTGGTAGTGACCGCCGGCGGCAAGCACATCACCACGCCGGTCAAGGGCGGGGGCGCGCCGAATCCCTATTGCAAAGATACGCAGCCCATGAAATGGACCCGCACCGACGAGGACAACTCCGAGAACGGCAACGCCGTCGGGCTGCTCTTCACTTACGGCAAGTTCCGCATGGTCGATTTCGCCGACCTCACCTGGAACAGGGAGATGGAGTTGATGTGCCCCAACAACCCCATCGGTTCCGTGGACCTCTTCATGGTGAGCCACCACGGCAACGACATTTCGAACTCGCCCGCGCTGGTCGACGCGCTCCACTGGCGGGTGGCGCTCATGGATAATGGCGCCAGGAAGATTGGAGCTCCCTCCGTGTTGAAGCGCCTGCGCGAGGCGCCGGGGATGCAGGCACTCTACCTGTC
>JBAWDI010001051.1:0-4551 GCA_049590695.1 Bryobacteraceae bacterium | reverse complement strand
GCCCCGCGCCGCTCGCGGCGGTGGCTGCGGGTGGCTGCTATCGCAGCAGTTGCGGTCCTGCTGGGCACCGCCGTAGTGGTGTGGCGGCAGCGGGAGGGGACGCCGCCCGGCGGTCTCAGATCCGTGGCGCTGACTTATTCGGGCAGCGCATGCTGTCCATCGTTGTCTCCCGACGGCAACAAAGTGGCCTTCACCTGGAACGGCGAGAAGGAAGACAACCAAGACATATACGTGAAGCGGATCGGCGCGCCAGGGCCTCCCATGCGGCTGACCACGGACCCGGCGGCAGACCGCCTCCCTGCGTGGTCTCCGGACGACCGCTGGATCGCATTCACGCGGCAGCAACAGAGAAATTGGGCGATCATTTTGATTTCGCCCCTTGGCGGACCGGAGCGCAAGCTCACTGAGATAGCGGGCAGCTCGCAACTCTCCTGGACACCGGACGCCAAGTGGCTGGCCTTCAGTGCGCAGGATCCGTCACAAGAACCGCTAAGCATTTGGGCGATCGACGTGGACACCGGCGACCGTCGCCAGTTGACCACGTTTGTGACCCGGTCCGCGGGCGCCGACTTCCCTTTGGGCGACGGCGCCCCAGCCATTTCACCGGATGGCAGCGCCCTGGCGTTCAGCCGTCAGGTGCAGCGTTGGGTGTACGAGCTCTATGTGCAACGCCTGACGCGGGATCTGCGGCCGAAGGGAGACCCAGTGAGGGTCACAGACCGGCGCTACCCCAGCGTGGCGGGCATTGCGTGGACCGCCAATGGCCGCGAGATCGTGTACGGTGCGGGCGCCTTCTTCAGCCAGAGCCTCTGGCGGGCGCCCGTGTCCGGAGGGCGGGCGCCCGAGCGCCTGACCTATGCGCAACCGGCCGCCACTAACCCTGCGATTGCCGGATCGCCACCCCGCCTTGTCTACGACTGGCAACTCTTTAACGAGAACCTCTGGCGTCTGGACCTCCGCACCGGAGAGCGCAAGGTGCTCATCGGCTCGACGTATAGGCAACAGTTGCCGCAGTACTCCCCCGACGGGCGCAGGATCGCGTTTCAATCCAACCGGACCGGAGACGTGGAGGTCTGGATTTGCGACGCAGACGGCTCGAACTGCTTACAGATCACATCCTGCGAAGGTCCAAATTGCGGGGCGCCTCGCTGGTCTCCGGATAGCCGCTACCTGTCTTTCGACTCCAATGCGGAGGGGCAGCCCGAGGTCTACGTGGTTGCCGCGGACGGGGGCAAGCCGCGCCGCATCACCCACCACCCCGCCAACGATGTTCTGTCGAGCTGGTCGCACGATGGTTTGTGGATCTACTTCGCCTCCGACCGCAGCGGCCAATACGAGATCTGGAAGGCGCCGAAAGACGGTGGTGAGGCGGTTCAGGTAACCCGTTCCGGCGGCTACTCCGCATTCGAATCGCCCGACGGGAAGTACATTTACTACACCAAGTTCTCGCCGCGGTCGGCTTTTTACGGGGAGGGCCTGTTCCGGATGCCGGCGCAGGGAGGCGAAGAAACGCAGGTCCTGGAGGGTCCTGTGTCAATCTTCTTTCAGGTGACCTCAAAGGGCGTCTACTTTCAGCGGGATAACAAGGCGATCCAGTTTCTCGACGCCGCTACAGGCAAGACCAGCACCATAGCCGAGCTGGACAAGCCCGGGGGGAACATCGGCGTCTCGCCGGACGATGCGTACGTGGTGTGGACGCACACGGACCGGAACACCCACGACCTGATGCTGGTGGAAGGATTCCGATGAGCCGGGGCGCATAGGAGGGACATGCGCCCCGCGCGTCCCCACGTACACGGCGTACAGCGACTGGCTGGCGGCCATGAACAGGCGGTTCCGCTTGCTGCCGCCGAAGCAGACGTTGGCGCAGGCCTCCGGCAGCACGATCATTCCGATGCGCTCGCCGGCCGGAGTGAACACGTGGACCCCGTCGTAGCCGGCGCCACCCCAGCCCGCGCCGGTCCAGATGTTGCCGTCGGTGTCGGCGCAAATCCCGTCGGCGGAACCCGATCCCTTGCCCGGAATCGTCATGTTGGTGAACTGCCGCTTGTTGCGCAGGCTTTTGCCGTCCACCAAGTCGAACACCTGGATGTCCTTGGGGTCTCCGGTATCGCAGATGTACACCTTCTTGTAGTCCGGCGAGAAGCAGATACCGTTGGGCTTATCCAGCTCGTCGGTCACCTTGTCCATCTTCCCGGTCTTCGGCTCGACGCGATATACCGCTTCCTTGATCTCGGGCTTCGCCTGGAACCCTTCGTAGTTGCCCAGGATTCCGTAGGGCGGGTCCGTGAACCACACCGCGCCATCGGGATCGACCACCAGGTCGTTGGGGGAGTTGAGCGGTTTTCCCTGCCACTTGTCGGCAATCACCGTGGTGGCGCCATCCGGCTCGAAGCGCACCACGCGCCGCAGGCCGTGCTGGCAGGTGACCTGGCGCCCCTGGAAATCGAACGTGTTGCCGTTGCTGTATTCGGATGGCGAACGGAAGACGCTAACGTGTCCGTCCTCCTCCAGCCAGCGCATCTGGCGATTGTTGGGGAGGTCGCTCCACACCAGGTAGCGCCCCGCGCCGTTCCACGCGGGGCCCTCGGCCCATAATGAGCCCGTCCACACTCGCTGGATGGTTGTGTTGTTGATCCTGTACTTCTCAAACCGCTTATCCAGCGCGATGACATCGGGATCGGCATAGCGGACCGGCTGCTGGCCGCTCCAATCCCGTTGCGTCTGGGCCAGCGCCGCCGGGGCGAGCGCCACGGCCGTCAGGAACGATCGTCTGTCGATACTCACGGCGCTATTTTATATCAAAGTGTAGAGGGCGGCGCTACTCGTTAGAATGTAGTTTGCAAGCCGCTTCGATACTTCGGCGAGACTCATGATTCAACTCACGGGGGCGGGAAAGCGCTACGGCCCCAGAATTCTTTTCGAAAACGTGGACTGGCTGGTCACGCCCAACGAGCGCGTCGGCATCGTGGGCGCGAACGGCGCCGGAAAGTCGTCTCTGCTCAAAGTGCTGGCGGACATCGAAAGCCTGGATTCCGGCAGCATCTCCACGCAGAAAGGCGTCAGCATCGGTTATCTGCCGCAGGAGGGGCTATCGCTTTCCGGCCGTTCGATTTTCGCCGAGTGCATGACCGTGTTCTCGGACCTGCACGCGCTCGAAGACGAGCAGGAGCAGCTCGCGCGCCGCATGGCCGAGCTCGACCCGGAGAGCGCCGAATACGCCCAGGTGGCCGAGCGTTTTCATCGGGCGGAAGGCGAGTTTCGCGCGCGCGACGGATATGCCATCGACGCGCAGGTGGGGAGCGTTCTCTCCGGCCTCGGATTCCCGCAGCGCGACTGGAAGCGCCGCACCGAGGAGTTCTCGGGAGGCTGGCAGATGCGCATCGCGCTGGCCAAGCTGCTGCTGGAAAGGCCCAACCTTCTCCTGCTCGACGAGCCAACCAACCATCTCGACCTGGAAGCCCGCAACTGGCTGGAAGAGTATCTCACCGCCTACCCCCATGCCTTCGTGCTGGTGTCGCACGACCGGTATTTTCTGGATGTCACCGTGCGCAAGATCGGCGAGCTCTGGAACAAGGGCCTGCATTTCTACACCGGCGGGTACTCGCGCTACGAGGTGCAGAAGACCGAGCGCCGCGCGCAACTCCAGGCGGCCTATAACAACCAGCAGGACAGAATCCGCCAGATCGAGGCCTTTATCACCCGCTTCCGCTATCAGGCCACCAAGGCCAAGCAGGTGCAGAGCCGCATCAAGGAGCTGGACCGGATCGAAAGAATCGAGATTCCGCCCCAGGAAAAGACCATCCGCTTCAGCTTTCCGCAGCCCAAGCCCAGCGGCAGGGTAGTCGCGGAATTCAAGAACGTGGCCAAGAGTTATGGCGACCAACAGGTTTTCTCGGAAGTGGATTTCATCGTCGAGCGCGGCGACCGGGTGGCCCTGGTGGGAATCAACGGCGCCGGCAAATCGACGCTCATCAAAATCCTCGCCGGCGCGGAGCCGGTCAACGCCGGCGGGTACACGCTCGGGCACAACGCTCAGCCCGACTACTTCGCCCAGGACCAGTACAAGGAACTGGACCCCAACGCGCGCATGATCGACGACCTGGCCACGGTTGCGCCGCGCGCCACCAATACCGAGCTGCGCAGCATCCTGGGCTGCTTCCTGTTCTCCGAGGACGACGTCTTCAAGACCATCGGCGTGCTCTCCGGAGGCGAGCGCAACCGCTACGCGCTGGCCCGCATGCTCATGATGCCCTCGAATTTCCTGCTGCTCGACGAGCCCACCAATCACCTGGACTTGCGCGCCAAGGACGTGCTGCTGACCGCGCTTCAGGAATACACCGGCACGGTGGTGTTCGTCTCCCACGACCGCTACTTCATCGATAAGCTGGCCACCCGCGTGTTCGAAGTGGAGGACGGCAAGCTGCGCGTCTATCCGGGCAATTACGAGGACTACCTCTGGCGCAAACAGGGGGGCCCGGAAGGCGCTCCGCGGGCGGTGGCGGCCGGGGAACCCGCGGCCGTGGCGCGGGAATCCGCGGGGCCCAGAGG
>JBAWDI010001050.1:0-1867 GCA_049590695.1 Bryobacteraceae bacterium | reverse complement strand
GTGTAGACGGGCGCGCCGTCCCCGCCCGGCCAGCCGAGCTCCGAAGCGTCCACGGGCGGGAAGGCCAGCGCGCAAGGCTCGGAAGGGACGCGGCGAATCCCCGAAGGATCGGCCGCCAGCAGAAGGTGGATCATGGTCACGTTCCCCGCCACCACGTATCCGCGGATTCGGCCGGCCGCGGCTGCCTCGGCGATCATGGAACCGATGGCGCCGCGGACGGACGCGGCCAGCTCTCCCAGGAAGCCTTTCTCGGCCGCGACGATGCGGGAAATGACGTCCGCGCCTCTGGGGATCTGCGGGTTGTAAGCGCCGGCTTCACCCGTGATTACGCCGTCGGAAAGCCGGATCAGCAGCAGCCGCAAGGTGGTGGTGCCGATATCCACTGCGACACCCAGGTCCCCTTCGCCATGGGATTCCACGATGGGGTCGAGTTTCAGGGGCCAGGGCGCCCAGGCCTGGAGCGGCGCCAACCCGGTGTCCCGGTCCCTGGAGATGAGTTTCGGAAGCTGCCCTTCGCCGAGCGGCAAGACGGTGAGCGGACCGTGGACCGGCGTGAGGCAGGCGAGCACATGGGGGAACCCGGCTTCCCGCTGGAGAACTCGGTATTCGGGCACCTCGCCGCCGAGGATCCGCACCATGCACCGGCCGCAGGCGCCGCGGCCGCCGCATTCGGCGCTGACCGGCTCGCCGGCAACTTCAGCCGCCTGGAGAATTGTGGCGCCGTCGGGAACGAGTGTGGATCGTCCGGAGGGAGAGAAAGTGACTTGGTGAGTCATTCATCTTTCGGATTCCGGAACAGCGGCAAAAAGGCTCTCCGCCAGTTTCTCGGCCGTGATCAGAGCGCTTCTGGCTTGCGCCGGAAGTCCATCCATTTGCGTCGTAATACGAATCAGCGCCAAGAGGCTCTGTTGCATCGCATCGACTTGGGCGGCCGGCGCGGACCGCGTCTGGCCGCTCGAAACTTCCGGCTCCCGGCCGGCGATCATACGAATCGCCTTCTGAGCCACAGCCTGGGCGCCCTCCGTCTTCAGCAGATAAGCGGACGCTCCCAGGTCGAGGGCCCGTTTCCGAAACTCCGTATCCAGGTTACTGGACATCAGCACGACCAACGTATCGAATAGTTTAGCATTTGCCTTGACGTGGCGGACCAGCTCGATGCCGTTCACCTCCGGCATCATGAAGTCCGACAGAACCAGATCCAGAGGCTCGGACTCGATCAGAATCTTGAGGGCTTCATCCCCGTTCGTCGCCAGACTTACATCGAAGTTGGCTTTGGCAAAACAAAGCTGAAGCAATTCCAGGAAGGGTGCATCGTCATCGACGATCAGAACGCGTCTTCGAGACATTGTCATTTACCTAGCTTCCATTCACACCAGGCAACTCAAAATAGAAAGTCGCCCCGGAACCTTCCTCGCCTTCGGCCCAAATCCGGCCTCCGTGACGCTTCACGATCCGGTTTACCGTGGCCAGCCCGACTCCGGTCCCTTCGAAATCGTGAGCCGAGGGCAACCGTTGAAAGGGCTGGAATAGCTTGTCGCGGTCGGCCGTTTTGAAACCGATTCCGTTGTCACGGACGAAGTACACCGGTGCGCCGGCGGTGGTCTCGGCGCCAAACTCAATTCGCGCCGCCTCAGCCCGCCGGGTGTACTTGAAGGCGTTCTCCAGCAGGTTCCGCAGTGCCACGGTGAGCAACCGGAGGTCGCCGCGGGCTGCAAGCCCTGGCGCAATCTCCCATTGAACCGCCCGCTCCGGCGCAGCGGCCCGTAGCCCGCCGGCGATTTCTCCCGCGATGGCACTCAGGTCCACCATCTCGAGCTTGATATCGCAGTGACTGCCGCGAGCCAGCTCCAACAGATCGCGGATCAGT
>JBAWDI010001049.1:0-7861 GCA_049590695.1 Bryobacteraceae bacterium | reverse complement strand
GAGAAGCCCCGCTTACCGCGGCAGACCCTCTCCGATCTGGAAAGTCGCTTGGACACCAAGCTCGCCAGTGTCGGAGGCGCAAACGACCCCATCGACCTGTTGGGCGCCGCACGCGGCATCTATCTCGACGGCTACGGCGTGGTGCTTACCGCCGAAGCCAGCCTCATCATTACTCCCGGCCTCAACCCCTTCCGGCCGGCGATGACCGAACCGGAGAAGGAAAAGATACGCCAGCGAAAACTGGATCGCCTGCCCATGCTGAGACAGGCCATGCGCGACGTATGGCGGGACTCGGCCACGACGCTGACTTCCATCCCGGACAACCAGCAGGTGGTGGTCGCGGTCCGCCTGCTGTACCTTCCCTGGGAGGACACGCGCGGCCTGCCCGGTGAGATCGTGATGAAGGGCGACCGCAGGACCGCCCTCGCCGGAGCGCCCCAGACGGAAGAGCAATAAGTGATCCCCACGCTTCCCCCCGATTTCGAGCATGAGTCCGCGGCGGCGGCCGGGCCCGGCCCTCGCTCCATGCGCCTGGGCGAAATGCTGGTGGATCGCAAGAAGATCGAGGCGGAAGACCTGGAGCGCGCCCTGGAGATCCAGAAAGAGCGCGGCGACAAGCTGGGCAAGATTCTGGTGGATATGGGCCTCATCGCCCAGCGCGACGTGCTGGCGGCGCTTTCCGATCAGCTCGGCGTGCCGCTCGTCACGCTGGACAACCCCCCGCCGTCGGCGCCCGAGATCGACGGCCTTTCGCACCGCTTCCTGCGGCAGTGCCGGGCCTTCCCGGTGGCGCTGGTGGATTCCACGCTGACCATCGCCATGGCCGACCCGCTGGATTTCGAAACCATCGCGGCCGTGCGCGCTTTCTCCGGCCTCGAAATCCAGACGGTGCTGGCCTCGGAGCAGGAGATCCTGGACGCCATCGAGAAGTACTACGGAGAGGGCGAACAGCACGCGCAGTTGGGCGAGGGCGAAGACGAGCAGGCCATGGCCGACCTGGAACACCTGCGCGATATGGCCAGTGAAGCGCCGGTCATCCGCCTGGTGAACGCCATGATCGCGGACGCCCTCGAAAAGCGCTCGAGCGACATTCACATCGAGCCGTTCGAGAAGGAATTCCGCGTGCGCTTCCGGGTGGATGGGGTGCTGTTCAACCAGGAACCGCCGCCGCGGGAGCTGAAGGCCGCCATTATTTCGCGGCTCAAGCTGATGGCCAAGCTCAACATCGCCGAGCGCCGCCTGCCGCAGGATGGGCGTATCAAGATCAAGGTGGTGGGCAGGGAAGTGGATCTGCGCGTCTCCACCTTGCCCACGCTGTACGGCGAGAGCGTCGTCATGCGCCTGCTGGACCGCTCCGCGGGCGATTTCTACGACCTGCAGCGCCTGGGCTTCGACGACCGCATGCTGGAGCGCATGGAGCATTTCACCAGTCTGCCGCACGGCATGTTTCTGGTCACCGGGCCCACCGGCAGCGGCAAATCGACCACGCTCTATTCGGCGCTCAAACGCATCAACCTTCCCGACAAGAAGATCATCACCATCGAAGATCCGGTGGAGTACCAAATGGACGGGATCAACCAGATCCACGTCAACCCTCAGATCGGCCTGACCTTCGCCGCGGGCCTGCGCCACATTGTGCGCCAGGACCCGGACGTCATCATGGTGGGAGAAATCCGCGACCGGGAAACCGCCGATATCGCCATCCGCGCGGCGCTCACCGGCCACCTGGTGTTTTCCACGCTCCATACCAACGACGCTCCCAGCGCCATCACGCGCCTCACCGACATGGGCGTGGAGAACTACTTGATTACTTCGTCGCTGGTGGCGGTGCTGGCGCAGCGGCTGGTGCGGGTGATCTGCCCGCACTGCCGGGGGCCGGCGGGCCTGGCCCTCTCGCCGGACGGTGAAAACGTCGAGACGTTCCGCGGCGCCGGATGCGCCGAGTGCAACGGCACGGGCTACAGCGGGCGCATGGGTATTTTCGAGATGATGGATGTGAACGATGAGATCCGCAAGCTCATCATGAACAACGCGGACGCCTCCGCGCTCACCAGGGCCGCGCGCCGCCAGGGCATGCGCAACCTGCGCGAGGATAGCTGGAGGAAGATCCAGGAGGGTGTCACCACGGTGCAGGAAGCCATGCGCGTTACGCAGGAATTCTGATGGCGGCCTTCTTCTTCAGGGCGGTGGCTGCGGACGGCAAGGTCCGCAGCGGCCGGCTCACGGGCGACAACGAAAGGATCGTGGCCCGCGAGCTGCGCAAGCAGGGGCTGACTCCGGTTTACGTGGGAGTGGCTCCCAAGGGAACGTCCTTCGAGATCAAACTGCCGTCGTTCGGCACAGGCCGGCGGCGCGACGTTCTGTTCTTCACGCAGGAACTGGCCACGCTGCTCACCGCCGGGGTGCCGCTGGACCGCGCCCTTTCCATCACCGGCGAGCTGACCGAGAAGGCCGCCTTCCGCTTCATCGTGCTCGACGTGCTGCGCGTGCTGAAGGGCGGCAAGTCCCTGGCCGACAGCCTGGCCACTCATCCGGACCACTTCTCCGACCTCTACATCAACATGGTGCGGGCGGGCGAAGCCTCCGGCGCACTGGCCCCGATCTTCGAGCGGCTGGCGGAGTTCGAGCGCTCGCGCGACGATCTGCGCAACTACATCGTCTCGTCGATGATTTACCCGGCGCTGCTGGCCCTGGTGGGGCTCAGCTCCATCCTGATTCTGCTGACCTTCGTGGTGCCGCGCTTCGCCGCGGTCTTCTCCGATTCCCACTTGAAGATCCCCGTGCCCACCCAGATCATGCTCGAGGCCAGCGCATTTATTCAAGCATACTGGTGGATCGGCGCGGCCGCCCTGGTGGCATTCATCGTGTTCTGGACCACGTACACGCGCACGGTGGCCGGCCGCCTGTGGTGGGATGGGACGCGGCTCAAGATTCCGATGCTCGGCGAAACGCTTCTGAAGGCCGAGACCGCGCGGTTCGCGCGGGCCATGGCGACCCTGGTGGCCAACACCGTGCCGCTGGTGCAATCCATCGCCATCGCCGCCGCCACCCTGAACAACAAGATCATCTCCGGGGCGCTCGAGGGCGTGGCACAGGGCGTCAAGCGCGGCGAGGGAATCGCCGCCCCGGTCCGCAAGTCGGGGGTCTTCCCTCCGCTGGCGTCGCACCTGCTGACGGTGGGGGAAGAGACCGGCAGGCTGGACCAGATGTTCGCCCGGATGGCGGACATTTACGAAACCGATACTCGGGCCTCCATTCAGCGTTTCACCGCGATCTTCGAGCCGCTCGTGATCCTGGTGATGGGCGTAATAGTGGGAGCCTTTATCTTGAGCATGCTGCTGGCGATTACCAGCATCAACGATGTGGCGGTGTAACCATGTTCCAACGAAAACGAAGAAACCGGGGACGAGGCCAGGCGGGCATCACCCTGATCGAAATGCTGGTGGTGATGACCATCATCGCGCTGTTTGCCGCGCTGGTCGGACCATCGATTCTGAAGCACGGCGACACGGCCCGAATCACGGCGGCGCGCGCCCAGATCCACAACTTCATGACCGCGCTGGGCTCCTACAAGCTGGACACGGGCACGTTCCCCACCACCGAGCAGGGCCTGCAGGCGCTGCGCGTCAGGCCGGGGGATCTGAACCAGTGGGCGGGGCCCTACATGCCCCAGGACATCCCTAAAGATCCGTGGGCGCACGACTATGTGTACAAGTACCCGGGCGATCACGGCGACGAGCCGGATGTCATCTGCCTGGGAGCCGATGGCCAGCCTGGCGGCGAAGGGTTGAATGCCGACATTGTCAGTTGGAAGAGCCAGTAAAACCCGCGGTGTCACCCTGATCGAGATGATGATCGTGGTGGCGATCGTGGGCCTGATAGTGGGCATTACTTTTCCGGCGGTTTCGGCCGGCCTGGACGGCGTGCGCCTGGCCTCCGCCACGGATTCGCTGGCCAGCTTCCTCAACGCCGCGGTGAATCGCGCCGAGCGCCGCCAGCAACCCATGGAGCTGATCATATCCCCCAAGGACAACCTGCTCACGCTGTACTCGAACGAGCCTGGATTCACGCGCGAGCTGAGGCTTCCGCAGGGCATCAGGATCGAAGCCGTGCTGCCGCGAGATCCCGACGATCCCCAGGGCGCGCGCCGCCTGATCCTCATGCCGGGCGCCACGGTGCCGGGCATCGGGATTCAGATCGCCAACAGCCGCGGTACGCGCCGGATCGTACGGCTTGACCCCATGACCGGCTTTCCGCGCGTGGAAAGCGTCAGTACAGAGTGAGGGGCCAGCGCGGATTCACGCTTCTGGAGATGGTGGTCGCCACCCTGATCATGGCGATCGCGGTGGTCGGCCTGCTTTCCGGCATTTCGGGCGCCACGCGCAACGCCGCCCGGCTCCGCGAGTACGACCGGGCCGTACAACTGGCGCGGCTGCGTATGAACGATCTGCTGATGGATTACCTGATGCCGCGCGATACGCTGGTGAGCGGCACTTTCGACCCCGCCCTGACCGGCGGCATTGAAAGCGGCTGGCGCGCGCGTCTCGAAAACTTCGAGATGCCGCCCGCGCCGGCGCCCGGCCAGCTTGCCCTGGACCGCATCGAGTTGGCGATCTGGTGGGCCAACGGCAACGAACACCGCACCTTTACGCTGGATGCTTATCGCTCGCGGGTCTTGAGGGCCGGAGACGTGGCTTCGGGGGCGCCCCAATGAGACGCGAATCCGGCACCACCCTCATTGAGGTCCTCATCGCCGTCACCTTGCTGAGCCTGCTCTCGGTTGGCATGCTCACCGCCATGCGAGTCGGTTTCATGGCTTTCTCCAAGACCAACAGCAAGCTCATGGAGAATCGCCGCGTGGCTGGCGCGCAGCGCGTGGTTCAAGAACAACTGGAGGGCCTGATGCCCGTGGTCGCCGCTTGCGGAGAGGCTCCCGGAGCTACCCCCGCGAGGACCGCCTTCTTCGAGGGCCAGCCCCAGACCATGCGGCTGGTGTCCACCTTCTCGCTGCAACAGGGATGGCGCGGCCAGCCGCAGATTCTGGAACTCTTCGTCATTCCCGGAGAAGACGGCAAGGGTGTCCGCCTGGTGGTCAATGAAATCCCGTATACGGGCCCCGCCGGCACCGCGCAGCTTTGCACGGGCCGCACGAGGGACCCGCAAACCGGCGGCACCCTGGCGGTGTTCGCTCCCGTTCAGGAGGGGCCGCACTCGTTCGTGCTGGCCGATAAGCTGGCTTATTGCCGGTTCTCCTACTTCACCATCCCCCTGGACAGAAACGTGCCGCCGCACTGGACGCCGAATTGGAACGTCGCGGGCTGGCCTTATGCGGCGCGCATTGAAATGGCGCCCATCGAGCCCGACCCTTCGCGGTTGCAGCCGATCACCGTGACCGCGCCGATCCACATCCATCGCTCCCCGGATATTCAATATGTGGACTACTAGCGAGGCTGTGTCTCAGACTGGCGGGCAATGTTCGACGCGGAGACGCGGAGACGCGGAGAAAACCGCGGAGAGATATTTGGAGATAAAACCGATGCGTGGCTCGACGCTGCCCGCCGCTACCGGAGGTTCGAACGCGGAGCCAGCGGAGGATTCCGCTCGGGATGCGGCCTTAGGCGGGGCGGCAAGCCTCAAAAGTATCCCGCACCATTACGCAGATCCCTCGCTAGCAGAGCGTGTCTCCGCTTCCTCCGCGCTCGAACCCGGGGAAGGGGAGATTCTCGATCTCTCATTCTCTCCGCGTCTTTCTCCGCGTCTCCGCGTCGGAGTTTACCCGTCGCGGGCGTCGAAATGGAACTTAACTCATTCGCATCAAGTTCGCGGGTCCGAGTACGCTCGGGGCAGCCGCGGCAGCGCATTGCTGGCGGTTCTGTGGCTCTCGGCGGCCCTGGCGGCGATCGCGTTTTCGCTCTCCAGCACGGTTCGCGGCGAGACGGAGCGGACCTCCACCGAGGTCGATGGATTGCGCAGCTACTACCTGGCCGCGGGCGCCATCGAGCGGGCTTCGCTCGAACTGCTGTGGAGCGTCAACACGCCGGATAAACGCAGGATTCCGCAAGGCGCCACGGCCGTGAACTACAACTTCCCCAGCGGCGTGGCCCGCGTTGAGATCATCCCGGAAGCCGCCAAGCTGGACGTCAACAAAGTCTTGCCGGAAGAGTTATACCGCCTGATAGTGGCGCTGGGCATCGAGCCCCAGCGGGCTCAAGAGATCACCCTCGGGATTGTCGACTGGAGGAGCCCGCTGGCGCAGGGGGGCAGCGCCATAGACGAGTATTATCTATCGCTCACTCCGTCTTTTCGGGCGCGCCACGCGTCCCTTGAAGAGATCGAGGAATTACTTCTTGTGAAAGGCGTTACGCCAGATATCTTTTACGGAACCTACGTTCCCATACCGGACGCGGAGCTGGGCGGGGGACCTCGCCTGGCGCCGCGGACCGGACTGGCGGATTGCCTCTCGGTATTCGGATCGGTTCAGCAGGTGGACGCCAATACCGCCGCGCCCGCCGTTCTGGCGGCCATTGGCCTCGCTCCCTCCGCCATCCAGGCGCTGGTGGAGCGCCGGCGCAACGCGCCTTTTACGCAGCCACAACTCAACGACTTCCTGCAATCCCTGGGCGTTGGCTCGAACCGTCTGCGGGTGGAAGGCCACTCCATCGTCACGATGCGCGCCACGGCGCGGTTGCGGCTCCCCAATGGACAACTCTCGGACCTCAGGCGCACGGTAGGGGCGCAGGTGAAGTACATGCCGGAGGGATACGATTCGCCCATCCACATTCTGCGGTGGTACGACACGGCTTGGAGCAATTGACTTCGCCATGCCCTTCCAGATTCCCATTTCCAAAGAGCTTCGCAAATTGCTGGCATTCGGCTCGGGCGTCGGCATTGAGATCGGCGCCACGGACCTCGAAGTGGCGGCCGTGCGGGTGCGCCCCACCGGGATCCGGGTGCTGGGCCGCGTCACGATACGCAAATTTGGCGAGCGGCCGGCGGCGGAATGGGGCGCGGAATATGCGCGGTTCCTGAAATCGTTGGGGGCGGGACACCTGAGCGCCACGGTGTTGCTGCCGCGGCGGGAAGCGATCGTGCGCCAACTGGCGCTGCCCGGGGTGGCCCGTAAGGACATGGAAGGCGCCATCCGCTTCCAGTTGGACTCGCTGCATCCGTACGGCGAAGACGAGGTCGCATGGGGCTGGTCCCGGCTGGCCTACGGGGCGGTTCTGGTGGGGATTGTCCGGCGCGCCACGGTGGAGCAATACGTCCAGCTCTTCACCGAAGCCGGCGTGGCGGTCTGCAGTTTTACGTTCTCGGCCGCCGCCGTGCACGCGGCCATCCGGCTGAACGGCACGGGCCCCGCGAGCCTCCCCGGGGATGGATTCATCGCCCTGAGCCGGTCCGCTTCGGGCGCCGTGGAAGTGTACGGGGAAAGCGCCGCGCATCCTGTCTTCTCGGCGGAATTCGAGTTGGCGCCGGAACGCGCCGCGGGGCTGGCGCTGGCGGAGTTGCGTCTGCCTCCCGAGACCGCCCCCCGCACGCTCGAAGAAGTGCTTCCCACCCCGGACATCAATCCGGTGGAGAACGATCTTTCCCGCAACGCACTGCCGTACGCGACGGCGCTGGCGGGGGCTTGTCCCCGGCTCGCGCCGGCGGCCAACGTGCTCCCCCCGGAGCACCGGCGTCTCAGTTCCCGCGCGGTCTTCATCCCCACGCTGGTTCTGGCCGCGCTGGTGCTGCTGGTGGCCGGCGCCGCGATGGCTTACTCGAAATTCGCGGAACGGCGGTACCTCCGCAGGCTCGATGGCGAAACCGCCCAATTGTAACCAGTGGCGCGGCGCGCGGCGGCGCTCGACCGCGAGAT
>JBAWDI010001048.1:0-5084 GCA_049590695.1 Bryobacteraceae bacterium | reverse complement strand
CCTCAGCGGTCACAAAAGGGGACATTTCTATCGAGGCGCTACGGGGGACATTTCTATCGAGGCTTGACACCTATCATTAAATCTGTTGCTTCGCCACCTCCGTGGTGGTAATCTAAAAGCGACGTGGATTGATTTAAGGCTTTTCGAGCCTGGCTAATTGCAACCACGGAAAAAAAAGTGCTAAAGGCGAGTCGGTCTGTTCGAAGACATTTCGACCCTGGCGCCTTTGGGCTCCAGGGTTTTTTGTTTTCGGGCGGCCCCCGTCGCCGGATGCTGGAGGAATCGATGAGCGTCTGGCCCAGTACATTGCCCGCCAGCCCAACGCTATCGGGCCGCGAAGGGGCTTTGGTTTCTGTTTCCATCGAGGTGGACCCGCGCCGCCTGGAGTCGCTTCTGGAAGCGCTGGCGCAGACCGGTTTTCCGATTAACCCGCAGATCTATCACGCCGCCGCCGTGGTGTACCTGTCCGCCGATGGGCGCGAGGAGACCCAGACTGCCACACTGGTGGAATTCCCGGCCTATGAAGCGCGGCTGGACGAGGTTCGGAATGCGCTCGATTCACACGGCTTCGAACCGGCCAGCATCCAAGCCACCAGCATGTTGGATGAGATCCACCGGGAGCCCCACGTGGCGCGGCGCCGGCTGAAGCACCGAGCCGCAACAGTCCAGTAAGAACCGCTCTGACGTTCGCGGCTCCGATCCGAGCCGCGACCGTCAGAAGCGGTTACCATCCGTAGCGCTCCTCCATCCAGGGGTCGCCGCGCATATGGTACCCGTTGGCTTCCCAGAAACCGGGCCGGTCTTGCTCCACCAGTTCCACTCCGGCCACCCACTTGGCGCTCTTCCATGCGTAGAGACGCGGCACGATCAGGCGCGCCGGGCCGCCATGCTCCGTCGAAATCGACTCACCGTCGTGGAGTATCGCCACAAGCGCGTCTTCCGCCAGGAAGTGTTCGAGCGGCAGATTGGTGGTCCAACCCTGGTCATATCCGTGAACGATCGCGTAATGCGCTTCGGGCCGGGCCCCGCCGGCGCGCCGGATCAGCTCGCGGGTGGAGACGCCTTGCCACAGGTTTCCGAGCCGGGACCATCGTGTCACACAATGAAAGTCCCCGAAGACCTGGACCCGTGGAAGCGCCGTAAACTCTTGCCAGTCCCACTGGACCTGGGTGCCCACCAGGCCCGCCACCTGGAAGCGCCATTGATTGAGGTCGATGTCGGGGGGGCCGCTCGAGTCCAGCACGGGCCATTTCCGGCTGCGCACCTGTCCCGGCGGCATCCGCTGGCTCCGGCGCGTATCCGGACTGATGATAATCTCCGGCGAAAGCCCATCCGGAGACGGGATCTTATCGCTTTGGGTCTTGGTACGGTCCATTCCGAACATCCTCCGAGTGCCCTTCTGACTTCATTCTACGCGCGCCGGCAGGGCGCGCACAATTTAGCTCTATGCGCTTTTTGAAATATGCGCCATAATACTTGCAGAAGCCGAATGTGTGGCGGAGGCGCTGGTACTGAACGTGCTCACCGCAATGGCAATGGTTCTCAGGTTCCGGATCGGGTGCGATCGCGCAGGATGGATGGGATGCTGGATGTGTGCGCTCCTGCTGGGTGGCAGCGCGCTTTCAGCCCAGGTTCCGATGCCGGCTTCCGGACCGGGAGGCATGGTGCGGCTCTTCGGCACGGATGCCGCCATCCTGGAATCGCAGGAGACTCGCAAAGACCTTCCGTGCACGGTAGTGCCCGCCAAGGCGTCGCTCGGCTTCGATCTCAAGTTTCATGCGGGCTATGACGTCAGTGTTCCGCTGAAGGAACTGGCCGGCTCGGAGAACCGGCTCACCATGGTTTTCCGCGTGGTTCCGGAGGACCACCCCGATGAACCGGTCTACTTTTCCCAGCACGTGTCCGTGCCGGCAATCGAAGACAACGCCCATGGTGACGCCGTCCTGCAAGGCATTGTCGACGTTGGGGAAGGGAAGTACCATGTCGATTGGATGATGCGCGACCGCGAGGAGCGCGTGTGCTCCTCGAACTGGGACACCGAAGCCAGCCTGCCCCCCAAGGACAAGCAGATGGCGCTGGACATCGCTCCCGACGTGGTCGAGGCGGCCGACAGCGAGCCATTCAAGCAGGAGCCTCCCGTGGAGCGCGAGCAGCAGGAGGAGCCGCTGAACGTGAAGGTGGTGGTCAATTTCGCGCCGCAGAATTCGGAATCGGCCACCTTGCAGCCGCTCGACACCAACGCTCTGCTCTCGATCCTGCGGAATATCGCGCGCGAGCCGCGCATCGGCAAGTTCTCCATTGTCGCGTTCAACATGCAGGAGCAGCGCGTGATCTACCGCCAGGAGGCAGCTTCGCAAATCGACTTCCCGGCCCTCGGCGAAGCGCTGGGCACGCTCAGTCTCGGCACCGTGGATCTCAAACGGCTGAGCCAGAAGCACGGCGATACGGAGTTCCTGGCTAACTTCATTACGCGGGAGATCAAAGATGAAAGAGAGCCGCCGGACGCCGTGATCTTCGCCGGGCCGAAAGTGGTGCTCGACGAGCCCCTGCCGCAGGATGCGTTGAAACAACTGGGGGACGTCAAGTTCCCCGTGTTTTACATGAACTACAACCTGGACCCGCAGGCCAATCCCTGGCGGGACGCCATCGGCAACACCGTCCGCTACCTGAAGGGGGTCGAGTACACCATTAGCCGGCCCCGGGACCTGTTTTTTGCGTGGACCGAAATCATCGGCCGTATAGTAAAATCAAAGGTTGGGGGGACGGTTACCACGAACGCGTCCTCACAGTGACCCATGCGGGTTTTCCCCATCGCGCTGTTGCTGGCGGCAGGCACTCTGCCGGCTGGCGCTCAACAGTTCGGGCCTGGTGAGAATCTGGCGCCTTATATTCCGACACCCCAGGAGGCCGTGGACAGGATGCTCGAGGCCGCCCATGTGAAGCCGGGCGACGTGGTGTACGATCTCGGCAGCGGCGATGGCCGCATCGTCATCACGGCAGCGCTAAAGTTCGGCGCCCGGGGCGTGGGCGTGGAGATTCGGCCGGACCTCTGCCGGAAAGCCAGGGAGCGGATCAAGTCGCTGGGCCTGGAAGAGCGCGTCAGCATGATCGAGGGCAGTGCGCTGCGGGTGGACCTCAGCCCCGCCGACGTGGTGACCATGTACCTGCTGACCAGCTCCAACGAGCGGCTCAAGCCCAACCTGGAGAAGTACCTGAAGCCCGGCTCCCGCGTAGTCTGCTACGAATTCCCGATCAAAGGCTGGAGGCCCATGGAGGCGATCGTCCTGCAAACCGGCAGGACGGAGCACCTCATCTACCTTTACGAGATGGGACGACGGCGGCGGTAGGGGCCGGGCATCCGGCTACGCGCGGACAAGTTGCCCGGCCCCTACTTCGTCTTTCCCGCGTTCTGGATGATGCTGCGCGCCAGGTAGTTTTCCACCTTGGAGCCGTTGCGCGCCACTTCATAGTAGGCGTTTTTCAAGAGCTGGTCTTTGCGATTCAACAGCGTCTCGCGGATGTTCTGCTGCACGCGCGGATCGTTCAGCTCGCGCTGGCCGGCCGGTTCCCTGGCAATCACCTTCAGGATGCGGTAGCCCTCCTGCGTGTGGATGGGGGCGAAAGCGCCCGGCGAGAGCGAAGCCACCAGCTTGCGCAGCTCGGGGTTGGCCTTCTCCAGAGTGGATTCGGGAATGAATCCCATGTCGCCGCCATTGGTAGCGGAATCGGGGTCCTCGGAGTAATTCTGCGCCAGCATGCTGAAATCTTCGTCGCGTTTCAGGCGGGCCAGGATGTCGGTGATCTTGGTCACGGCCTCGCTTTCGTTCTTGGCCTTGCTGTTCTTCAGATTGCGGACGTTGGGGTTGGCGAAAGGAGTCACCAGGATCTGCGCCAGATGGACCTGCGGCTCCACCAGATTGAAGCTGGCCTTGTTGGCGTTGTAATAATTGGCCACGTCGGCGTCGGTGATGGCGATGTGGGAGGTGATTTCTTTGTTGATCAGCTTGTTGACGGTCAGATCGCGCCGAAGCTGACTCTTGAGGTCGTCCACGGTCATGTTGCGCGCCTTGAGCTGGCTCTCGAATTCCTCCTTGGTGTAGGGCGCTTTGATCTTGTTCAATTCCGTATCGACGTCGGCATCGACCGCTGTGAGGCCCGCCTTCTCGGCGCGCTGTAACAGGATCTCATTGGTGATGAGGCTGC
Organism: Bryobacteraceae bacterium; assembly: GCA_049590695.1. GTDB lineage: Bacteria > Acidobacteriota > Terriglobia > Bryobacterales > Bryobacteraceae > Fen-178. Next base: position 881 of record JBAWDI010001048.1, on the reverse strand, counting down.
TGAGCAGCTCCAGCTTCTGCGACATGACTTGGTCTTCGTTGGTCCCCTCGACCGCTTGGGGGAACTGCGATTGGTAGGTCTTCTCGAGTTCGGCGTAGGTGATGGCGTGGTTGTTCACTTCGGCCGCGACGTTGGCGGGCGGCTTGTGGCGGCACGAGAACAACGGCAAGGCCGCAAGGACGGCAACGAGAACTGCAAATGGGCGCTTCATCCGTGATCCCTATTGTAACCGCACACGCGGGGTGTGGCGTGCCACCCCGGGTCCGTTAGAATGGTCGTAATCCTTATGAGAGTCGGAATGATCGGCACGGGCGCCATTTCGCACATGCACGCGCGGGCCTACAAGAACATCGGATACCAGTTGACGGTGTGCACGGACCTCTACGAACCGGCGGGGCGCAAGTTCGCCGAGCAGCACGGCGCGGAGTTCGTCCGCACATATGAAGAGGTGTGCCGCCACCCCAACGTGGATTACGTGGACGTATGCACGTTCCCGGATTTCCGCATGGAACCCATCGAGATCTGCGCCCAAACCGGGAAGCACGTGCAGGTGCAGAAACCCATCTCGACCACGCTCGAGACCGCGCGCCGGAGGCTCGAGACGGCGCGCCGCGGGGGCATCCTGCTGGGCGTGGTGAGCCAGCACCGCTTCGACGACGCCAGCCTGTTCCTCCGCCAGGCGATCGCCGCCGGCCGCCTGGGCAAGTTGCTCCAGTGCGACTGCTACGTGAAGTGGTACCGCTCGCCCGAATACTATTCGCGCCCCATCAAGGGGAGCTGGAAGACCGAAGGCGGCGGCGCGCTGATCAACCAGGCGATTCACCAGATCGACCTTCTGCGCTGGCTGGCGGGCCCGGTGGCCGAGGTGTTTGGTTTCTGGC
>JBAWDI010001047.1:0-1521 GCA_049590695.1 Bryobacteraceae bacterium | reverse complement strand
ATCCTGCGACTGAGCTACCGCCAGGTGAAGCGGCTGTACCGGCGGTACGAAGCCGAAGGGGCCGAAGGCCTGGTGCACGGCAACGCGGGGCGGCGGTCAAACCACGCCAAGAGCGCGGCCTTCCAGAAGAAGGTTCTCAAGATCGTGCGGGAGCGGTATGGCGGGGAGCCGGGAGATCGGCTTGGGCCTACGCTGGCCGCCGAACAACTGGAAGAAGATCACAAGCTGAAGGTGGACGCCGAGACGCTACGGCGCTGGATGCTGGAAGCGGGGCTGTGGAGCCGGGATCGGAGGCGAAAGGCGTATCGGCAGCGGCGGGCGCGGCGACGGCACTTTGGGGAACTGGTGCAGATGGACGGGAGTTTCCACGCGTGGCTGGAAGATCGCGCCGAGGGCGGCTGTTTGATCAACATGGTAGACGACGCCACCAGCCGCGGGCTGGGGCACTTCGACCGGGAGGAGACGACGTGGGCGTTGGCCGACGCTTACCGGGCATGGGTGAAGAAGTACGGGATCGCGCGAGCGCTGTATGTGGACGGCAAGACGGTGTATGGAGCTTGGACCAGTCCGGAGCAATCGGAGTGGGGCGAGGAACCGTTTTCGCAATTCCGGCGGATGTGCGAGCGGCTGGGAACGGAGTTGATCCTGGCAGGTTCGCCGCAAGCCAAGGGGCGCGTAGAACGGGCGCACGGCACGCATCAGGATCGGCTGATCAAGAAGATGAGGTTGGCGGGCATCAAGGATTACGAGGCCGCGAACCGGTATTTGCGATCGCGCTATTGGCCCGAGCATAACCGGCGGTTTGCGGTAGCGCCGGCCGAAGCGGTGGACTTTCACGAGCCGGTGCCGGCGGGGATGGATCTGGAAGCGGTGTTCAGTCTGGAGTATGAGCGAACGGTGAGCGAGGACTGGGTGGTGAGATACGACAACCGGTTTCTGCAGATCGAGACGGCAGAGGTGAGGCCGGGGTCGAAGGTAAGCATCCGCATCCGGCGAAATGGGCGGATGGAGTTGCTGCATAACGGGAGGCGTTTGAAATGGCGCGAATGCGAGAAGCCGCCGGTCAAGGCGGAACCGAAGCAGCGGAGACGCAATCGAAAAGTGGCCAAACCGGCGGCGAATCATCCCTGGCGCAGCCGGGCCGTGGCGGCCAGGACCGGGTGAGTGCGGTGGGAATCCCGGAGATCAGCAGTGCGAGCAGCAGTTGCTGGATGCCGCGCGCAAACAACGCGCGCGGTAAGGTGCGCGGGGCGCTGCCCCGGAGCCCCGCCAGGGGGACACCCCCTGAGACCCCCAGCCCCCTTTCCCTTGCACTCCAGATTCCGGAACGGTCCTCGCCGTCAAGGGTTCGCTTCGCCGCGCAAAACCGGCGCGCCCTTGACTGCTCCGGGCCGTTCCGAACAACTCACTTAGATAAGGGAAAGGGGGCAAATGCAAAGGCAACCCCCGGATCCTCAGCGGTCACAAAAGGGGACATTTCTATCGAGGCGCTACGGGGGACATTTCTATCGAGGCTTGACA
>JBAWDI010001046.1:0-6690 GCA_049590695.1 Bryobacteraceae bacterium | reverse complement strand
TCATGGCGGAAGCCTCCGGACGTTGAGATTGGTTCTTTCGAGGGAACCCAATCCAAACTACCAGAGCTTCCGCCCGAATCCGAAACCTAATTTGGACAAGCCTGGGGCATGCCCGGCCCCTACACCGGGTGAGGCACGCCTCGCCCTTGGGGCAGTCCTACGCCGGCGCCGCCAACAGGCTGTCGTTGGGGTAGAAGTGGTCGACGTTTTCGGGCGTGATGATCTGGTGCGTGGTGAACAGCGCCGGCGGCGCCGCCTTCCGGGCCAGGATGTCCAGCGCCAGGCGCAGCAGACCGTCGCCGTACTTCTCCGGGAAATAAGCCACCGAGGCGATCAGCCGCGTGTTCGGCACGCGCAGTTCGGCGCGGACCTCCGGTTCGCCGTTCTGTCCCACGATGACGCACTCCTGGGCGCGGCCGGCTTCCTCGAATGCGCGCAGGGCGCCCAGCGCGCTCGGATCGTTGGCGGCGCCCACCAGGGTGCGCTTCGACTTGGATTCCCGCAGGTACTTGCGCACGCGTTCCAGAGAGGTTTGAAACTGCCCGTCGCCGTCGATTGAAACCGTACGGCACGCCGCCGGCACGCGAATCACTTCGCCGATGCCCGCGGCCAACCCGCGCATGCGCGCTTTGGGCAGCGAGCCCGCCCGCAGCAGCTCGATCAGGAGGACTTCTTCCACCTCTCCGTTCCAGTGTTTCTTGGCCCACCGGCCCATGTATTGCCCCGCCATCAGGCCGGCCTGGTAATTGTTGGCGCCGAAGTAGGTCGCCCCCGGGTGCGGAATGTCGATCGCGATGAAGGGGATGTTCGCCTCCAGGTACTTGGAGGCGATGGCCGGCGCAATCAGCTCATCGGTCTGGAACTCGATCACCAGGTCCACCTGTTCGCGGACCAGGTAATCGGCGCTGCGCAGAGCGATCTTGGGCTGATACCGGTTGTCCACCACGATCAGTTCGATATGCTCCCGCTCGGCCGCCCGCGCCAGGCTCAGCCTCACCTCGCGGTCGAACGAGGTGTCCTGGCCCTGCGCCGCATAGCCGATCCGGTACAGCCGCCGCCGCCGCACCTCCGAAGCCAGGCGGTAATGGTTCTCGCCTACCTTGTCCAGGAAGCCGCATTGGTGCAAGGTGTAGAGCAGCCGAAAGCACATTCCTTTGCTGTAGCCGGTGCGGATGACGACGTCCCGCAGGCGCAGCACGTCTCCCGCCGATTGGAACGCTTCGATGACGCGCGTCGCGTGCACCAGAGATTTCACAACGTACCGGCCGTGGTTGGAAGTCTTCACGTGGACCCCTTGCCGATAGTTGTATCAGTTTTGACATGCAAAACACAAGCGCTTCCCACGCCGGCCGGGCGGCGGTACAATAATCGATCGCATCATGACACCGAATCCTGTTTTTGGCGTGATTTTTTGCTGGCTGGGCGGCTTGGCCGCCGGCAGTTTCTACGCCCCGTTCCGCGGCGTAAAGCGCTGGTCCTGGGAAACCTTCTGGCTGGTCGGCGGCCTATTTAGCTGGATCATCGCCCCCTGGGTGTTGGCTCTGCTGCTGACCAACGACCTGCCCGCGGTCCTCGGCGAGACATCCGTCGGGATCGTTTTCTGGTGCATCTTCTGGGGCGTGATGTGGGGCTTCGGAGGCCTGACCTTCGGATTGACCATGCGCTACCTCGGCATGTCGCTGGGAATGGCCATCGTGATGGGTTTCTGCGCCGTAGTCGGAACCTTGGTCCCGCCCATCTTCGACGGCAGGTTCCTCAGCCTGGTGCAGACTGCCTCCGGCCAGGTCACCTTATTGGGCATCGCCGTCTGTCTGGCCGGCATCGCTTTCGTGGGCAGGGCCGGAATGTCCAAAGAGAAGGAAATGTCCGCTGAGCAGAAGCAGGCCTCGGTCAAGGAGTTCAATTTCAAGAAGGGTGTCCTGGTGGCCATCTTCTCGGGCGTCATGAGCGCCGGTTTCTCGTTTGGCCTCACCGCGGGCGACCCCATCAGCGCACTTGCCCTGAAGCATGGAACCTCCACCCTATGGCAGGGCCTTCCGAAGCTGGCGGTGGTGCTGGTGGGAGGCTTCCTCACGAATTTCGTGTGGTGCGTGGGGCTCAACATCAAGAACAAAACCGGTCATGAGTATTTCAGCGCCGGGCGGGAATCTCCGCGAGTTCCGATGTTCGCCAACTACCTTCTCTGCGCCCTGGCCGGAACCACCTGGTATTTCCAGTTCTTCTTCTACACCATGGGCGAAACGCAGATGGGCTCCTACAAGTTCTCCTGCTGGACGCTGCTGATGGCCAGCATCATCATCTTCAGCACCCTGTGGGGCATCGGCTTAGGCGAGTGGAAAGGCGCCAGCCGCCGCACGCAGGTATGGCTTACGGTGGGCATCTTCGTGCTTGTGGCCTCCACCACAATCGTCGGCTACGGCAACTACCTGGCAGCCCAGCACTAGCCCGTGGCTCTGTGGGGCAGGATGGCATCCTGCGGCCGAGTGGTACTCGGCCCCGTTGCTACAATGATCGCTTCCACGACGGAGAACTCATGCTCTACAGGAGGGTACCGATCACCGGCGACGAGTTGTCCATCCTGGGATTCGGCTGCATGCGCCTGGCGCAGAAGGAGGGGCGCATCGACGAGGAAAGGGCGGCCCGCCAGATCCGCCGCGCCATCGACCGCGGCGTGAACTACATCGACACGGCCTGGCCCTACCATGGGGGCGAAAGCGAGCCCTTTGTCGGCCGCGCTCTCGCCGGTGGATACCGCGAGCGGGTGAAACTGGCCACCAAGTTGCCGGCCTGGCTGGTCAAGAACCGCGCGGACATGGGCCGCTTTCTCGACGCGCAGCTACAGAAACTCGCCACCTCCCAAATCGATTACTACCTGGTCCACTCGCTCAATGGAGAGAACTGGGGTGCGATGGCGGCACTCGGCGTCGCGGAGTTTCTCGATCGGGCTAAATCCGACGGGCGGATTGTGAACGCCGGCTTCTCCTATCACGGGAACCGGGAGGATTTCAAACGCATCGTCGACGCCTATCCCTGGGAATTCTGCCAGATTCAATACAACTACCTCGACGAGGAACTGCAAGCCGGCACCGAGGGCCTGAAATACGCCGCCGCGAAGGGCCTCGGCGTGATGGCGATGGAGCCTCTGCGCGGCGGCGCGCTGGCCGTATCCCCGCAGCCGCCGGCCATCGACGCCCTTTGGCGGGAGGCCGATCGGCGCTGGACCCCTGCCGAGTGGGCTCTGAGGTGGGTCTGGAACCACCCGGAGGTGACCGTGGCCTTGTCGGGGATGAACGATGAGGCGCAGGTCGAAGAGAACCTGAGGATCGCCGACGGCGCGCGTCCGGGTTCGCTCACCGCCGCGGAAATCGGCCTGATCGCCGGAGTGGGGCGGGAATACCGCGAAATCATGAAGGTCGGCTGCACCGGTTGCGGCTACTGCCAGCCCTGCCCGTCGGGTGTGGATATCCCCGGCTGCTTCGACCTTTTCAACGCGTTTCACACCTTCGGCAAGACGCAGGATGCCGGATTCCTCTACGTGTTGCGAATGGGCGGCGTACTCTCCGGCCACCCAGCATATGCTTCGCTGTGCTCTCGCTGCCTGGATTGCCTTGAGAAATGCCCGCAGCACCTGGAGATTCCGGATTTGCTGGAGCAGGTTGCGGCGCAGTTCGAGGGCGAGGGGCTGAAGGAGCGCGAGGCCATGGTGCGGCGATTCTTCGGGGGGTGACGACGCGGCCCCGGCTGGTGTGAGGGACAAGGAGACTCAACGACGATGGTTAAAGGTCCCGATAGCGTCCTCCCGTGTAAGGAACTGCGCGACATCCTGCTCCCGGCATTCGGACCGTGCTCGGGTTTTCACGGTGCTTGTCGATCGATGCGGTGGATGCCGCGAACGTCAGAGAGCGGTTGCGCAATCAGTCATGACCCTCCGCTATCGCCCGGGTGGCGGGGGTCCGCCGGCCGGAGCGCCGCCACGCCCGCCGCGCCCACCCCCGGGACCTTGTCCTGGAGGGAGGGCTCCGATGGCAATGTAGATGAGCGGATCTTTGGGACTCTCGTCAAACAGGCCGTGCTCGTCGCGCCTGGGTGCGCCGCCCGCATAGAATACGTCGCCCTGCCGGGCCTGCATAATGTGGTCCCTCAGGACAACCCGCGCTCCATACGTGCGGCTGTCCCGGGGGGTCGCCGAGGGTACCGGGGCCACCCACAAGTACATGATTTGATGGTCCCCGCCCGAGTGCACCATGTTGATGGAACCTGGATTGCCCTTCATGAGCCACATATTCCGGATCACTGAGCTGAAACCGCCGCGGAGGAGCATCTTCTGCTCGCACCCTGGGCCATGGGTGGTATTGGGCACCCACTCCATGGCGTCCGCGCTTCCCTTGACCGGCTTATTGGCGGGGTTGGGAGCAATCAACGGGGCAGCGTACATCAGCAACTCGACCGGCTCGGTCCCGTTGTTCGCGAGGCCGTACTTTGTCCCGGCCGGAACACCGTAGGCGTCGCCGGGCTTGGTGTCGATCTGATCGTCGCCCAGGGTAAACTTCCCGGTGCCTTTAGACACGAAGAATGCCAGGTCCTCCTTGGGAGACGTGGTCACGGTGAATTGCCCGCCTGGGTCTACTTTCACCACCCACATGCCGCGAATCAGGTCGTCCAGGAAGACGCCGGAGTCTTTGGTGAACACCACTCTGGTGGACGTTCCGGGTCCATAAGCGCCGGCGTTTCCCCAGGCGATTTCATCGGTGTGGAGGAATCCGGTTGGTAGGACGTATCCGGTTGGTTGTTGGGCGAGCGCGCCGCCCATACATATGGATAGCAGTACTGCCGCGTATTTCATTTTCATGATCTGCCTCGTTCGACCCGGGCGATGCGCCGAAAGCCATGCCCGATTGCCCTGAGTATAACAACTCTCGGCGAAAGGCGGCCAGCGGGGTGTGAGCTTCGCCGACGTTGGCGTGGCGGTTGAGGTGTGGATGCCCAGTCGCCTTATAGCTTGCCTTCCTTCTTCAGCCACGCGCGGAAAGACAACAGGCGCGGCAGCGATTCTTTATCCTTGCGCCGATTCGCAGCTTCCTTGCTTGCCACAATGTCGTCAATGTGAGCGACAGGAAAGCCCTGAGGCTCCACGTGCCGCTTCCACGCGTCCTCAAACCTCTCGATTCCATCGGGCGCAAACACCAAGTCCAGGTCGAACGGCCCGTTTCTAAGTTGAATGAAATCCTTTCCCCGGCGAATCTCGTTCGTTTGCTCTTCGGTAAGACGGAATCCGAGATCGGATAGAGCGAGTGCGAGTTGTTCGCAGTTGGTGGCGTGCTTCTCCACGAACACATCGACATCCTGGGTGGTGTCCGAAAACCCGAGCAGAATCGCGCCGGATTTTCCAAAGAACAGGTACTTCACGCCATGTCGTTTGAAAGCGTCGCGGACATCCTCCGCGTTTCTGTATTCAAACCCGGCCATAACCCAACCAATCCGGCAGGTTCCGTTCGCACCACTCCCGATATTCCGCCATGGTGTCGAAGGAACGATATTCGGCGTCATCCAGTACGGGTTTGTAGGTGTGAATGAACGAATTGCGGATGTGCTGTTCCAGCGGCCTGTTTGCCGCCGCTTCAAAGTCCGCCCAATCCTCCGGATCGTGCTCCGCGATCTGTTCCATATGCCTGCTTCCCGCCGGCCCGGCTTTTCCCGTGTCCATTATGCCAGAGAGCGGCATTAGGAGACCAGGTGCGGCGCCACGATGCCGATGAACTCGCGGGAGGTGATCACCTTGGTATTCTTCCAGAACCTCGGAAAATGCCTCTGGTTGCCGGTCACCAGGTAGTCGGCGCGCGCGGCATCGGCGCATTCCAGGAACTTGTTGTCGTCCGGGTCCATTGTCACCTGAAGTGCGCGTGACGGCTTGACGGGATGTGAATGGCTCACGATGAGTTGGAGGAGTTGCTGCCTTAGACCCCTGCGAATCTTCAACTCCGGACGCGCCAGCACCTCGCGGTACTCGGCGAGAATGGCCTCGGAAGTATACAGTGTGGCCGGCTTGGTGGTCGCCAGCAGAAGGATTGTCCGCTGGAGTCCGTCCGGTTTCAGGCCCGCCGAGACGAGGATGTTGGTATCGATCACGAGCCGGAGCGGAATCATCCGCGTCTCGGTTTTTGCGCGCGCGCCGCTTTAATCACTCGGTCGATTTGCCCGGAAGTGAGCTTGTCCGTGCCCTTCCGCCGCGATTCTTCGCCGATCGCCTTCAGCACTTCCGGCTCGGGGGCTGCCAGCCGAACGTAGTCGCGGATGCCGATCAGCACCGCTTTGGGTACGCCGCGCTTCTCGATCACGAGCGAGCGGCGCTCATCTTCCACCCGGCGCAACAGCGCGCCGAACCCGGTGCGGGCGCTCAGCGCCGATACTACGAGGGTGTCATTCTTGCCGATCTGCATGGGAACTCTTCATTTCAATTATCTGAATTGTGCAGTTGATGTGCAACTGGGTCAGGGTGGCTCGGATCGTTCGGGCCCCGGATGTGTGGGACCGCGAGAAATGCTGGCTACTCCCGCAGTTTGGGAGTTTCGTTGCCTGTCACCGAATTGGGGCTCACCGGAGTCGGGTTGCGCGAGGCAGAGCGGCGAGCGTCCACCCGCTGTTCCCCGCACAAAGCTCACCGCCCCTCAGCGCCGTGCGGTAGCGTTGTAC
>JBAWDI010001045.1:0-8409 GCA_049590695.1 Bryobacteraceae bacterium | reverse complement strand
CCGGCGAAGCCCTGACTGCGTGTCCGGCGCGCACCTGCGCGCGGCGCTGAGCGGGAGAAGCCGGCAGCAGAGGATCCATTCGAAACGCCGTAAACCAGGATTTCCATTTTGCCATCCTGGCGGAAATTATTATACATCCAATCGGTAATTCTGAGCCGTTTATTCTTAATGCGAGTTGCTTTTTTTCTCCGGGAGCCGTCTTCTCCCCGCAAGGCGGGGTTGTCGCCTTGCTCAGAAACTCCAAAACCGGGAAGTCCTGTATTTTTCAGTGCATTCCACAAACACTTCTCCTGCCCCCACGCCCTGGCCGCCTGATTTCGCGGCATCCACCGCCTCCTTCTACCCTGTCGGCACCGGCAACGCGGCGATCCTTCCTACCATCGCCCCAAAGAGCCGCCTGGTCAGATGGCTCTCGGCCAACAGCAGCCAGTAATACCGGGCGTGCTCGACCAATCCGCCCCCCGTCTTCACCAATCGCTGCTGCAGGCTCGTCAACGACCAGTTACCGAGCCGGTTGGGCAACACCAGCCGCCGCCACAGATTCCCCAAGTTGTAAGCGATCACGCTCAACCACAGGCGCACCTCGTTAGACCGGAAGCGGTGGCAACTCAGCCGTGTAATCTTCACCGCTTGCTTGCCTTCTTTGATCCACTGCTCCGCCGTGCCCCGCTTGTTGTAGAACCGCACCACCGCCCGGCTGTCCGTTTCCAGGTTGGTCACGATGAACCCCACACGCGGGAACGACTCCCCGAAATGGAACTCGACCTTCGCCACCACCCGCCGCGCCGTCTTCCAACTGGCCGCTTGGTAGAGAAAGCCCTTGTACCAGACCACTGGCTTGTGGTTCGGTCGCCCAACAGGCCGCGTCAACAACTCGTTGATGTCCCGCTCCAGACTATCGTTGGACGGGATGCGGATGGCATACTTCACGCCCCGCTGCTCCAGCGCCTCGCAGATCTACGGCTTGGCGAAGGCTGCGGTACCCTCTGGGTCGGGCGCGAAACACCACATCCTCGCCTTGCTTCTGCTGCCGCTGGGTGCCCTCTGGGCCCTCCGGCAACAGCATGTCTTCCCAGCCATCGGCTCTGTGCACGTTGCCGGCCCGGAGCTTGGCGGCCAGACAGTCGCTCTCGCGGTTGAACAGCAGCAGGGGGGATAGCAAGTGGGCTCGAAGTGGCCGTTGTAGGCGCTCTGCTCCTGCTCGCCGTAGACCGGAATCTCCGTGCTGTCCCTGTCCAGCACGACGCGCTGCGGTGAATCGACAGCTTCCGCCTTGCCGATGAGTTCCCGGCTAATGCGGGCCAGCCCGGCGGAGTTCTCCTCCTCGGCCAGCATCTCGGCTTCGAACGTCTGCAAGCGAGAGGTCAGGGCCGCGCCACGGTCCCAGATCTTCTCCGAACCGATCAGGCGGAAGGTCGGATCTTGGGAGGGGCGCTCGGCATCATTCACATCCTCATAGCCCGCCATGCGGCTGTAGACGGACTGGCGCAACAGGTCGGCCGGTGGAAGCTGTGCATTCTTGCCGCGGCGTGAATCTGTCAGGTGCTGGACGATGAGATCACCTAAGCCCAGGCGCTCATCTAACTCGCGCACCCCGATCAGGCCGCCGTCGAAGGTGACCCGCGATCCCTGGAAATCGACCTTCAAAGGGTTCCTGTCCCAAGAGTGTGATTGGGGACAAGTATCTTTCTATCAATGAGTTGTGGGTTCTTGATCTACCCTGACGGCGGGAACGCCCGGTGTGCGGGCCGACAGTGCCCCCTGGCGTGCCAGATGTCCCTGGACTCCGAAGAATCGGCGGCCGATTCGCTCCCGGAGCAGGTTCCGGCCGCTTCGACGATTCGGCATTCCTTCTCAGAGAACCAAAGAAGCCAGCACCGTCGACATTCCTGGGGTTGAGGGGAGCTGATACGCCGCACCGGGCTCTCTCGCGGAAACGGCGCTGGCTCGCAAGTTCAAGCATCCAAAGGGCATCAAGTGCCACCACACTTTTCGGATAGCAGCCCTTCACAGCGTCGAAAGAAAGCTGAAATGGCCCGTTCTGTTTGTCCCCCATTGGGTACCGTCCTCCGGTGCGTCTTCATTGCGTTCAAACCCTCATGAATAAAGGCGTCCGACGACTCCGGAAGGTCATGACGTAACTGGCCAAAATGGAAATCCAGGGTAAGACCTCAGAACCAATGGGAATCTGGACCAGCACTTTGGCTGACTTCTGATGAAATATGGAAGACCATCGCCCGGCTGGCAACTCGGCGATTCTCAGCGCCACCTTCTCCGCATCGAACGGGAATGGGGGCGGTCGGTCGTCCAGACCAGGGAGGATTGAGTGTCCTCCGAAACACAAATGGCTCTGTGCCGCGGCACAGAGCCATTTGCGCGACCAAGTTCAGAGTTATCCGGGGCGCTAGCAGCGCCGGCGCCGGACGATCAAAGTGGCCAAGCCCCCTGCAAACACCAGGAGTAGGGTAGAGGGTTCGGGTACCGCGCCGGGTAAGCTGTCGTCGACGGTGAATGTATGATTGCCGTCGCCGGGGTCGAAGAGTTCGACGCCTGAGGCGTTATAAGATAGAACCAAGTACCCCGCAGCGTCCATTGTGGCAACGCTGGGAATGGCAGGACCACCCGGCCAATCCACATATACTTGGCTGCTGGCGAATCCCCCCAGGTTGGCGTCAAAGTCCAATACGTCCATAATTGAGCCGGGGGCAAGCAGCGTCTGGTTGGCGACGTCGGACGCGTTGGTCGTCCAGACGATGTAGCCGGGCACAAGCTCGTTTTCCGTGAGGCTGGCGCCACCGTTCATGATGAAGGGGAGCAAATTGAACACGTAGGCGCCACTTTCATGGTAAAAGCTGCAGTCAAATCCCGAGATATAGCCGCCGCTCCCATCGCTGACATTGGGTCTACTCACGCAGTTCGTATAGCCAGCGAAAACCGCCTGAGCCATGAAAAGCAAGAAAAAGGCCAAAACTAGTGACCGACTCTTCATATTTTCCGGACCTTTCGGATATCAGTTTACACGCATCAGTCTTGAATATCAAGTAGAATCGGACCCTATTGGAACAGATTGGTACCATATTGGAACAGATTGGTACCATCCAGCAGTACTGGATCGATTCCACACCTAAGCGCATGAAACAAGACGTATACGGTTCGTGGTACGCGGATCCTCATCGAAGCGTACGAAAGTGGACGAAAATCCCTTGACGCGCGCTTTGGGTAAGCTTATACTACAGTGCAGAATGCCAAACCTGAACCTGATGTCGAAGAAAAAACTGATTCTTGCGTTGTATTCATCGCTGGTGCTGATTATCGCCTGCGTCGCAATGGTGACAGTGTTTACTGCGGTCACCTACGCCGGAACCTGCTCCAAGCTGACCGGCTTTCCGGGTCTGGTGCAGAGGATGGGGTTCTTCAGTTCGCCTTGTGTCAGCAAAATCGGAGGCACGGTTTGCGGCGGCGGAACGGCCTGCACGACGACCAATTCAGCGCCCGGGACATGCAAGAATACAGCAGCGGCGGGGCAGGCGGCCAACTGCCAATGCGTAGCGAATACCGTTAGCAAGGGCCTACGATAGGTCTTGTTCCGCTGCTTGGCTCCTGCTTCTGGTCTCCGCGGCCAGGAGGCCGAGGAGTGCAAACAGCCAGAGATCCAGTACGGGCTTTTGTAGCGGAAAGTCCACTGTGCTGTGCACGAAAACCGCAATTACCCCCATTCCCCAAACAGTTTTGAACGCCTTTGGAAGGCTCCAGATCGCAACCCACACCAGGAACAGGCTGAAAGGAATGCCACCGTCTGCGGCCCATTCAGCCCAGTCGTTGTGTGCGTGGTTCACCGCAGCCCCGAAATCGACCGACCCATAAGCCGGATAGGCAGTTCGAAACGTGCCGAGACCAAAGCCGAAATACGGTCTGGCGCGGACCATCGTAATCGTATCTGATAGCATTTCCCGACGGCCCTTGAAGGGGTCCGGGTCATCGAATCGGCTCCATAACACGGCCCAACCGACCACCGCCACAAAAACAAACGCCAGCAGCCAGACGTTGGTCGTAGCGGAGCGCAGTTTGCCGCGCCCCAAATGACCTCTTGCCCAGAGGACGACGGGAATCACGATAATTTCCGCGGTTGTCAGGAGGGTGCCCGCCCGCGATGCGCCCGCAATCACGGAAGCGTACAGTGCCGCGCTGATGACCGCGAACCGTAGCGATTGGGGGCCCCCGCGGAGCGTCCGCACAATGGCCAGGGACAGGACCATTTCCACGAACGCGGCGTACTGGTCGCGGCTGACAAACGGCCCCAGCACGGCCGTATCGTACGTTGGGAAGATCCAGAATATCTTGCCATCCCAACTGAAGTACTGCACAACGGAGACCACGCTCAAGACGAACGCGAAGTAAAGCAGTGTGTCCAGGAACCGGCGGCGAATGCCTGAAGACGCACACGCCTGCATTGCCAGAAAACACGCCAACAGGTTCCCCATCCAGGTCAGAACCGCCATCCACGTATCCCAGCGGCTGGCAGTGTAGCCGGTAGCGAGCTGCAACAGCCCCCACGCCACGGTGGCCGAAAGAGGAATCAAGACTTGATTGAAGCGGAGTTCGAACGGACGAAATGCCAGGGCTATCGCCCAAGAGGCGCCCAACAGGAACAATCCGGCCTGAAACAGACTGGGGTTGATCCATCGCCCCGGGAAGAAACCGACCAACACTGCCATCGCCATGGTGAACGCGAGAAAATGCGCCGACAGGCGCTGGAATCGCTCGTTGGGAGGCGCCAAGCCGGTCATCGGCCGTCCTCCGGTTCCAGCGCCAGTTTGAACTCCCGCAGAATGACCGAGCCCTCAATCCGCACCGTGCCCCGCATCCTTTTATAGCCGAACACCAGCCGCACCATAGTAGTGTCCGCCGGCGTCGCAAAGCGGAACGCGCGGTCCGCATCGCCCTCCGACCCTCCTGGCAGCAGGCCCCCTTCATGCAGCAGATCGCCGCCATTGCCCCGCAGCACCCGGCACAACGGTCCCGATTCCGCGGGGATGCCGGTGGCCCGGTACCGCACCGACAACACGTATTCCCGGTTCGGTAGCACTGGAACGTACTGGCTCAGAATTTCGCAGTCCTCCGGCTGCTGGCCCGTGAAACTCACGAATACCGCCGGCGGTTTCCCCACCCGCTCCACATAGATTCCCTCGGGCGGAGTAAATCGCCAGTCGAATCCCGCGTTGACGTTCGGCCTGGCGAAATCGCCATTCGTCAGCGACCGCCCCATCTCTGCCGCCAGCGGCGCGTAGGGCAGCAGCTTCCTCCCGTTCAGGTCATTCCATAGCGCCAACGCTCGCCGGCTCTGCCCCGCTTCCAGCAGGTAGTCGCTATAGCTCAGTAGCGCCGCCGTATCTTCCGCGCCGGCCCGCGCCAGCACCCGTTCCGCCACCGGCGCCGCCGCTTCCATCCGCTTCTCGCCTATCAGAAACTCCAGGTACTCGCGCAGCACCTTCGGCCGGTCGGGGATGGCTCTCTCCAGAATCGTTGGCGCATCCTGGCTCAAGCTCCAGCAATTGCGGAACTGGGCCGAAACGTCTCCATACGAAATGGTCAGCGCCGCTTTCACCACGGGCCAGAATTTTTCCGCATCGCGGCGGTGAAAGTAGAAGTCGGAAAGCGCCCAGCGCGGCGCAAAACTGGTGTTCAGCCGCATCGCCTCCCGCAGGCTGGCTTCGGCTTTGCGAAAGTCGCCTTTCTCTTCCGCGGCCAACCCTAGTTCGATCCTCAGAGACGAGTTGATCGGGTTCAACGCCACGGCCTTTTCAAGGACATCGACCGCGCGGCCGGGCTCGGTCTGTGCCCAGCCACTGTAGTAGTCCGGATCGCCCGGTGCCAGCCGGATCGCCTGTTGGATGGATTGTGGATTCCCTTCGAGAAATAGCCAATCGGCACGGGCAAGGCGCGCCGTCCAATACAGAGCTGTCAGCGCCACCGCCGCGGCCGTCAACCCGGCCGCACGCTGAGCCCACGAAAACCACCGCCTTTGTGGTTCATCTCCCGCGGAGTTTTTCACTGCGCATCGCTACCGAACGTCCCTGGTTGCACCATGTAATGGAGGAAGACAAGGAAAACTACCACACAAACCGCGCCGATCAGGATTCGGCGCAACAGCCGGCGCCGCCGCCGCCGGCCCAGATCGGGCCTCCAATCCTTGACTCCGCCGCTGGCCCCCTGGCCGTCCTTGGCCCGCAAAAAAAATCGATGCTCGCAATCGCGGCATCGGTATGGAAACCAGCCGAACCAGCTCTGTAGAGTCTCGATCCTGTTGCGGCGATGAGAGCGAAAGACGCGCTCGCTCTGGCACTCCGGACAAGTCCGCCCGGCGCCGGCCGCTCGATTCCTCGTAGCTACCTCTGGAGTGTCAGCCAAGCCTTCATTCTACTCGGATTTCCGCTTACTGCGGTTCCCGCCGCAGCAATGTGGCCGTCCCTGAAATCAAGCCCTGTTCCTCGCCCGGTCGATCGGTGCTCCAGTCCACTTGCAGAGACCGCGCGGAGAGCAACGTCAGACGAACATGTCCCGCCACCCCGCCCGAACCGCTCCACTTCAGGTTCGCGGACGGCGGACGCGCACTTCCCCCAAACTCGAAAAACACAAACGGCGAGATCGGCCGGCCCGCCACGCTGTACTTCGCCGAGTACATCCCCTTCACGTTTCCCCGAGTGTCACTGATCTCGACGTCGATATACTCGGGCGGGTACAGATCCTGCGAGTCGGCCCGTTTTGCCGGTTGAGCGTAGAACCACTCTCCTCCGAACTCACCGCCTTCGCGGCCGGGGAGCCTCTCCCGGGGGGCGGCACGCCCCGGCGACCAATTCGACCGCGCGCCCGCCGCACCCCCCTGCGGGACGCCGCTCGAGATATGGTCTTCGCCACCCGCTTGTTGAGTCGCCGTGTCGTGGACCAGGAACACAACCAGCGCGCCCAATGCCACCAGCGCCGCACACAGCCAGGTAAGTGAACTCCATCGGACCCGGGAACGGACCGATGACACCGGGGGGTCAGACGAAACCCCGTATATCCAGGTCCCACCCCCGCTCGATTGTTGTCGTAAACCCTGGTCATACTCGCGCCGCGCCGCCGGGTCCGTCAGCGTTTGCAAGACCGCATTCAGCCTCGTCATCTGGAACCCAGCCAGCCGCCGCAGCGTTTCATCGGCCTGCCGATCGGGATGCAGAAGACGCGCTACGTTCCGGTAGGCCCGGCGAATCTCGTCCACCGAAGCCGAACGCGCCACGCCAAGCTCTTCGTAGTAATTCACCTTGCACAAGCATTATAGCCAATGGTGGGGCATGCTTTAGCCGGCCCAGCTCGCAGCGGTTTTCCGCCAATTCGGCGAGATCGCCGCTATTTCAGCGTGGTCGAGAATCGGCGGTTGCGAGCGGGGAAAGATGGCACAGCGCCGTGTGCTCTGTCTGGCCGGGGAGGATCCGGCTGTGCTCTGGGACCGCTACGTTCAGTTGACGCAGGTCGCCTGGCGGCATTTCCGGCCTACTGTCCGACAGTGACCTTGAGACAGCGGCTGCAAGCACTGGCGCCGGGCCTGACGCCGAGGCCGGCGCTGGAAAAGCCGGCGGCGGTCCGGGCCAGCAGTACCGGACCAGCAGCACCGGGCCAGCAGCACCGGGCCAGCAGCACCATAGCGAGGTGCCGGGGACTAGTACTATCATTTTACTGAATTTGCCGGTCCCAGATTGAAAAATAGGGTTGCATTTGTATTCGGAACGTATATAATATAACCTCAAAATAAACTTGAGATAAACAGGCCCTATGATTTTTCGGAGGCTCCGGGCCCAGTGATTCTCTAAGCCAATGGGTGTCACAGTGGCGGAAGCCTGCCCGGTATAGTCCATGCACTGGTATGCTTTGACCGTTAGACCGCAGCATGAAAAGGCCGTTGCCGACCAGCTCCAGGCCAAAGCCCTAGAGAGTTATCTGCCCCTGTATCGCGCCAGGCGGCGATGGTCGGATCGCTCGAAGACCATCGAGCTGCCGCTGTTTTCCCGCTATACTTTTTGCCGGTTCAGTTTCGAACAAAGGCTTCGCGTGTTGCAGACCCCAAGTGTCGTCTCGATCGTCGGTTTTGGCGGCAAACCCTGTCCCGTGAGCGACCAGGAGATTGCGTCCATTCGCCAGATAGTGGGTTCCGGCCTGCCGATGTCGCCTTGGCCTTTCGTGCGTCTGGGGCAGCGTGTCCGCATTTGCCGGGGCGTCCTGGAGGGCATGGAGGGAATTCTTTCCCGGGAAAAGTCCGGCTTCCGGGTGGTCGTCAACGTGGAACTGCTCAACCGCGCCGTGGCCGTCTAAATCGACCGGGAAATGGTGTGCGCCGTGGCCGGTTCGGCCACGGCATCCAGGGTTGAGTTGTAC
>JBAWDI010001044.1:0-3090 GCA_049590695.1 Bryobacteraceae bacterium | reverse complement strand
CCGGTGGTGGGTGAGTTGAGCGTCAGCGGCCCCTCGGGGATCCAATTGCCGACGCCGGAGGGAGGGATTGACGTTGAAGTTAGTGCAACTGATGGCACTGGATATACCTGCGTGTACGACAATTACTGCGATGCGGCTGTGGGTGTGGTGGACCAGTGGGGCCAGGAAGTGAATTGGCCGGTGTACTTCTTTCAGCATTTTGAGGACAACGGCATTTCGGTTACGCTCTCCCCGGGGCTGGGCGATGCAGGCGCCGACAACCTCATAATGGGATGGTGCTTCCCCTACGTTTACGCTGAAGTAGAGATCGAATCGGCTTGCGAAATCGGTTCCGCGCCGCTGACGGTGCTGGCGCCGCCGCCGCCCACCCTATCTTGCACGCCCACGACGAACGGGATCCCAACCGTAACGAGAGGCGGCACCCTTACCTGTACCGTTTCGGGCACGACCGCCACGAATATCTCCTCCTGGCAGTTTACAGGGGGGGGCGCAACCGTCAACGGCCCAGGCGGCACGCTCACGTGGTCCGGAACCATGGCAGTGAGTGGGATCGTGAAGGCTACACTCAGCTCCGGGTCAACTCTCCAGCAAGCGGTCACCGTCAACGCTCGAACAAACTTCGCGTTCGCCGCGGTCACGGCCACGAAGCGACCGAATCCCTACAGCGGGGGCGCCTGCAGTATAAGTGTTCCGAGTTCTCCGGTCGCCGGTAACAATCTTGGGTATTACTGCCTGGGCCAGCAATTCAGCGAGACGCCATACCTCATCGGGGATGGCGGTCCGAACAATGGGTACAGGTACGTGTACGCCGCGACCAACAGCTCCTCCAGCGGGCAGACGGCGTATAACTACGTCATTGCTGGCTACCTGGACGATTCCGCCGGCCAATTTGCCCAGATGCAATGTGCGAACTATAATCCAGTCACGAACACCGGATTCATTTCCTATGCCCAACTGAAGTCGAACACCTACGAACACGAGAGCGGCAACACAACGGGACATTACGCCCAGTACACCTCCGCGCAGGGCGCTTCCGGCAACAACGTAGGAGTCGCAATGGAGGCAGTCGTCGGCCCTCCCGGCCAATCTGAGGCGGATTTTAACAGCGCAGCCTTGGCCACCGCGGCCGCCAAGGCGAACGTGATCAAAACAGCCTCTGACGCCGAGGCTTGCAACCAAGACGTGCGCTATGACACCTCGTGCGTCTTCCGCGGATTCATTAACTGGCCAGTCTACGCAAGCTGCCAATAGGAGCGGGAACCATGCTTAGAACCACGATAATCGTCAGCTCGGCTTTCTTTCTCACCCTTCCGTCGCTGGGTGCTCAGGTGCGTGTTGTGGACCTCACGGGTGCTACCCCGATACTCGCGGGATGGAATATCGTAGCGTCGGAAGCCGGCGGCTCGGTTGGTACCGGGCCCACTCCGCCATCCCACGTGCCTGTAACCGTGCTTCTGACTGCTTGCTCCATCAGGAACGCGGAACTGTATTTCTCCGTCGAGATTCAAAACAACCGTGCGGTGGAGGTTCAGATCCCTGTCAACACCAGCTCGAAGCCCCTTGACCGCCCGGGAACGATCGCATTCAGGGAGTTGTTGATAGGTCTTGGAACGGCTACGAATACGGCGGATCCAAGCACTTTCAAAGAGGACCTCGCAATACAGTCAATCGAACTGTTCGGCAACCAGGCCGTTGCTGGCACAACCGCGGTCCTGGCGCCCGGCGAACGCCTGCTGCTGCTTCTTAAGACGCAAGCGCCGCCCAAGGGCCGGGATCTTTCCGCGTTGCGGGTGAGAATTGGGGGCTTCGACGCGACGCTCGTCCCAAGCGGTGCCGGCTACAGGAAGAGCGATCTCTGGGTGCCAGCGCTGTCAGCCGTGTCGGAGCCTGGTTGCTCTGACTCGAAGGGCGAGGAGAAATAGAATGTGCGCACAAGTTCGGATCTTGGCGCTTTCTTTCCTGGCGGCTACTACCGCCCTCGCCCAAACCCCCTCCACCGCCTCCCTCTCCGGCCACGTGCTCTCCGAAGACGGCCACACGCTGCACGCCAGCGTGACGCTGTCCTTCGCGGCGGCCCGTGGCTATCCCGCGCCGCCGCGGCGCGTGCTCACCGATGCCAACGGCGCGTTCACGTTTGCCAAGCTGCCTGCAAGCAACTATGTGCTCTGCGCGCAGATAGCTGCTTCCGAGCCGGCGCCGGCGAATTCGCCCTACGTCGATACCTGTGTCTGGGGTTCCGGGCAAACGCCCATTACGGTGGCGGCCGGACAGCAGGTCGGCGGGGTCGTATTCACCGCACCGAAGGGCACGTGGCTGCAAGTTCGCGTGGTGGACCCGGACCATGTGCTGCCGCAGGCTGCGGCGGGGAAGGGGCCGGCGCTGCTGGAGCCGGAGCTTCAGGTCATACTCAAGGGTCCGGATGGCTTGTACCGGCACGCACGCTTTCTCTCCAGCGATAGCGGCGAGCGGAACTACCAGGCGGCGATTCCGTTGAAGACCGCAATTGGCTTGAAGGTCGCCAGTTCGGTGGCCAACGTATTCGATCAGACGGGCACGCAGATCATGAGCGGGGACGAGCATGGGATTCAGCCCGCGACGCCGGCGGATCTCGGTACGGTTACCTATACGCTGCACAAAGGCGGACATTAGCGGGGGGCGGCCAGTGAGGTAGCTACGACGAATTGTCGACACGAGCGCGTGCGCCACGGAAGAACTCCTGAAGCAGTTCCACGCATTCCACAGCGAGGACGTTCTCGACCACCTCGACGCGATGGTTGAGCAAGTCCGAATCGGCGATCTGGAATTTGCTGCGCACGGCGCCGAAACGCAGGTCGCGGGCGCCGAATACCAGGCGGGCCACGCGTGCCGCCACCAGCGCTCCGGCGCACATGGCGCATGGCTCGAGCGTCGAGTAGAGCGTGGCGCCTTCCAACCGGTAGTTGCCAATGCGCGCGGCCGCTTCACGCAAGGCCAGGATCTCGGCGTGCGCGGTGGGGTCGTTACGGGCCACCGGCGAGTTCCATCCGCGGCCCACGATTTCGCCGGCTATGGCGACCACCGCGCCCACCGGCACTTCGCCCGAGTCCGCGC
>JBAWDI010001043.1:0-7161 GCA_049590695.1 Bryobacteraceae bacterium | reverse complement strand
GCAATGAAGCGATCCTGCAGATCATGCTTTCGGGCGGCACAGCGGCGGGAACCATGCCGGCGACGTACACCCCGCGCGCCCCCGCCGCTGACAACGCGACCTCGGCAGCGAGGATCAGGGTCGGCGGCGGCGTGCAGCAGACCAAGCTGGTTTCCCAGCCGCCGCCGGTGTATCCTCCGCTAGCCAAACAGGCGCGCATCCAGGGCGTGGTGAAGCTCAGCGCCATCATCGGCAAAGACGGCGCCGTGCAGCATCTTGAGGTCATCAGCGGCCACCCGTTGCTGATCCCGGCCGCCCTGGACGCCGTGAGACAGTGGGTATACCAGCCGACGCTCCTGAACGGCCAACCGGTCGAGGTGCAGACTGACATCGACGTGAACTTCACCCTGAGTCAGTAGCCACCCAGCACGTTCTGCACGAACACCGGCGCGATGGGCCAGTATCCCAGAACGCGCCGCCCGTCATTCCGGAAGGCGCCGGAGGTCAGCACGCCGCTCAGATCGGCGGGGTTGGGTTTCCGGCGCTCCCGCTCCATCATCTCCCGCAATAGGCTAGTTGTGCGGGCGAGTTGGGATGCCAGGTCCGACGCATCCCGATCATCGCGGCAGCGGACCTCCAGCCGGGCCGCGAGGCCATGGCCTTCGGGGGCGAATGACAGGGTCACGGTTTCGGCCCGCTCCATGCCGCTCGCGAACATGCGCGTGCCGGCGGGAAGGCTATCGCCGGATTTCAGCATGGAAGTGGGAATGGAAAGCCAAACCGGCGCGGCGGGAACTTGCGGGTCCGGACCCGAGACCGCGTTTTCCAGGCGCAGAGCCGCCGATTCGTCGGGGCTCACCGCCAGTGCCATCACGTTCGACCGCAAGGGGAAGAACGAGATGCGCCGTTCCGGAGTGCTGCCGGTCATGCGGCAAAACGAGTTGACGCACTGGCCGTGCTGGCTTTCCACGTACGCGCGCAGGCTCTTCCAATCGAAGCGCCCCTTGAGCAGCAGGAACCTGCCGGTGGGGGCAAACGCGACGAGCGCCGCGTCCAGATCCTTCTTGTAATCGAACTGGGTCTGGCGAACGAAACTCTGGTACTCGGGATCCTCGCCGGCCTTCGAGCCGTCCAGAAGTTGCAGAATTCCGCCGCGGCGCAATTCGCTGAAATCGATATACGCCACCAGCGCATCTTCCGCCGGCATCCGCCGGAGCAGCGCCGCCGGGGTGAGGGAGCGCGACCGGTACCACGCCACTCCCCAAACCGAGGCGCCGCAGACGGCGGCAATCCCCACGACCATCAGCCAGGCGGAAGGTTTATGGCTCACCCCAGCAGTATCACATAGCCACGCTTTCGGCGGCGCGCGCTTCCTTCCACAACCGTATGTACGGCTCAAGCCCGCGCATCAATTCGCGGAAGTCTTCCAGCGCCAGGGACTGCGCTCCGTCGCTGACGGCCTTCTCCGGGCAGGGATGCACCTCGATGAGCAACCCGTCCGCCCCCGCCGCCACGCCGGCGCGCGCCAGGGCCGGGACCAGGCTGCGCTTGCCGGCGGCGTGGCTCGGGTCGAGAACCACCGGCAGGTGCGTCATTTCGTTGAGCACCGGGATGGCGGAGATGTCGCAGGTGTTCCGCGTCGCGGTCTCGTAGGTTCGGATCCCCCGCTCGCAGAGAATCACGTTGGGGTTGCCGTGGGCCACTATGTATTCGGCTGACATCAGCAGTTCCTTGATGGTGGAGCTCATGCCGCGCTTCAGCAGCACCGTGCGGCCGCAGGAACCGAGCGACTTCAGCAGCGCGAAGTTCTGCATATTGCGCGCGCCCACCTGCATGCAATCGCAGTATTCGGCTACCAGGCCGACGTCCCGGTCGCTCATGATTTCGGTCACAATGCCAAGTCCGGTGGCCTGCTTGGCTTTGCGCAGAAGCTTGAGCCCCTCCAGTTCGAGACCTTGAAAATCATAGGGTGACGTGCGCGGTTTGAAGGCCCCGCCGCGCAATACGCGCGCCCCCGCCGCCGCCACGCTCTCGGCGGTCCGCATGATCTGCTCTTCGCTTTCCACCGAGCAGGGTCCGGCCATCATGACGAACTCGTCGCCGCCGATCTCCACGCCGTTCACCTTGATCGGCGAGCGGTCCTTCTTGAATTCCTTGCTGACGAATTTGTACGGCGCCGAGATGCGCATGGCGCTCTCCACTCCGCGGGTGCCTTCGAGGGACTCCAGGCAGGCGGTGACGTCCCCTATTCCCACCACCCCGATTACCACGCGTTCCTCGCCTTCGATGGAATGGACCTTATAGCCGAACTCGCGAATGCGTTCGCAGACGTGGTCGATCTCTTCCCTGGTGGCGTGTGGCCGCATCGAAATAATCATGGTTCCTCCAAAAACAAAAAGCCCACTCTTGCGAGTGGGCTGGCTTGCAAAATGTTGTCTCCGCCAACGCCACTCTACCGGCTGAGCCGGTAGGTAAACGAGTTGGCGAAGCGGCGAGACATCGAAATACGAGTATACACCACATCGTTTGTGCAATGCAAGTAAACCCTAACAATTATATGGATTTTTGAGCACCACGGAATGACGGTGTACGTGGCTATTGAGGGCAAGCTAAAGCATGCCCCACCTACGGCAGCGTGGCCTCCACCGGGACCGAGCGCGCGCTCTCGTTGCCAGTCTTGTCGATGGCGCTCACAGCGTAACGGTACGTCTTGCCATGCTCGACGGCGCGGTCCGAGTAGCTGGGGA
Source organism: Bryobacteraceae bacterium (assembly GCA_049590695.1). Classification (GTDB taxonomy): domain Bacteria; phylum Acidobacteriota; class Terriglobia; order Bryobacterales; family Bryobacteraceae; genus Fen-178. Next base: position 4,435 of record JBAWDI010001043.1, on the reverse strand, counting down.
TCGTGACCATCTCGCCGATCTTCTCGAACGGACCGGCGCCGGTGGAGCGGTAGACGCGGTAGCCGGCCAGATCCGGTTCGGTGTCGCCGTCCCAGGAGAGCTCGATGGAATTCGGCGCGGTGGCGGCATTGAGACCTGCCGGCACGGCGGGCGGGAAGCGATCTTCCGGGGTGATGCCGGCCTCTTCGGAAACGTCGCTTTGCGCTTCCGTATTGTTGGGGAGCTTGACCATGGTTTGGACCTGGTAGACGTAGTGCTTGCCGAACTCCGCCCCGGAATCGGTCCAGGTGGGTTGCGGCACGTTGGCCACTGGCGCGAAGCCCTCGCTGCCGCTGCGCCGGTAGATGCGAAAACTGTCGCCGCGCGCCCGCCAGGTGAGGCGCACGCCATCGGCCGTCGCCTCGGCACGCACTTCCGCGGGCCTCTCGGGAGGCGCAACCACCGGAAGATTCACGAAGTTCGACCAGCCCATCGTCTTGCCCCTCGCGCTCAACACGCGGACCGCCAGGGTGGCTTCCTTGCCGGTCCATGCCGCCACGGGGATTTCGTAGCGAGCCACCCCGTTGTCGACGGGACCCGCGGCAACCGGTGTGGCGCGAGCGGCCCAGACCTCTTGATTGAAAGGCGGTTCCGCGGTCCCAATGCGCAGATCCAGCTTCAGGGGCGTCTTGATGGCCACGCCCTCGGTGGTGCGCGGTGGCACCGTGAACTGGACCATGATGCGGTCACCGCGCTCGATGGCGGCAAGATCGTTGACGCGGGCCGGAATGTTGGCCAGCGGGGGCAGAGCATCCCCGGTATAACCGCAACCACCTGTCAGAAGCGCGGCTGCGGCTAGAAGCGCGGGGAAAACTCGATGCATCGCTACTCTATCACCACCGGGTACGCCGCGGAGCAAGCTTGCTGCGAGCCGGCGGTAGCGCAAACCGTCAGTTGAGTTGCGCCGGCGCCGAGATCACCCGGTATCATCACGTTGACCTGCTGCACGCCTGTCAGGCCCGGGGCCGCGCCTGCGTACGGCGGGATCAGGTTCTTCCGGTCGCCAATCTGGACCGACACCGTGGCGCTCCCGGGAATGCCGGTGGCGAAGATCTGTAGGATGCTTCCGGCCTTGGCGGGGGTTGCGGCGGTGTTCCCGGTGTAGTCCTGGTTCAGTACGCCACCCGCAAAAATGGCGGGCCAGACCGGCGCCAGCGCCACCGTTTGCGGCGCGCTGCTCGAGCCATCCACCGTCACCACCAGGGTGGCGGAGGTCTTGGATCCCAGGCTCAGCGGGACCTGGAAGTTGATCTGGCTGGCTCCGGCGTAGAGCAGCGTGGCCGCGCTGCCATCGAAGGTAACCGATACCAGCTTGCCGGAAAGGTTGGCGCCCAACAGCGTGCCCAGAGAACCCGGCACCAGCGGCGTCACCGCGAACGTAGCGGCGTTCACCACCGAGTTGACCGTCACCACCGGCGCGGGCGTCGGGGTTGGCGTCGGAATTGGGGCCGCCTGCACCGTCAAGGTCACGGGGATGGTAGCATTTCCCGCGAGCGGTCCGGCATCGATGACGATCCTGGCCTGATACGTGCCCGCTGCGAGGCCTTGCGGCACAGCATAGACCTGCACGCTGCCGTCGTTCTCTCCTGACGTCCGATCCAGGGTCAGCCAGCCGGAGCCGGTCGTGTAGCTCACGATGGCGGTCCAGTTCATGATGCCGCCGCCCGAGTTTTGCACCGGAATATATCCGGGCGGGCTGGTCATGGCGCCGCCGGCGGTGGTGACGCCGGTCATGGCGCCGACGACGACGGCGGTGAGCTGAATGGACATGGGATCTATCGACAATTTCGGGAAGTAACCGGCCTGGCAATCGTTGAGCAGGGCGCAGTCGGACGCGGGTGTCACCGCGGCGAACCGCGGAACCGGCGCGCTCATGGAAGCGCTCACTACCGTGGACACCGGAGCGTAAGAGATGCTCTCCTGCGTCACAGCGGCGGCAGACGCGTTGGGAACTGAAACAAACGTGGGGAACTGTGCGCTCTCCAGCACGCCGGGATTGGTGTCCACCACCTCATAGACCGCGTAGCCGGCTCCGTTGGTGAGCGGCACTTCGCTCACGGAATCGAGCGGCACCGGGCCGATGCCCGAGGGCGCCGGAAGCAAATAACCGCCGGCCCCGGTGGCATCGGCGTACTGGACGCGCACCAGCAGCAATGTGCCGCTGCCGGGAACGTACTGACCCACCGCCTGCTGCCCGCCCAGGTCGCCGCCAATCGACGGAACCAGCGCGGTGGAACCGGCCACCTTGTCCGGGATGTAAACGTGCGCGTTGGCCGGGAATCCGGAATAGCCGGCCAGGAAGCGGGTGCCGGTGTCGTAGCCGGCGGCGCGCGTCGAAAACGCGTTGGCGAAACTTTCGGTGATGCGCGTGGAGGCGAAGACGGTCCCCGCCGCGAAGAGGGCCGAGAGGCTGGTAGTGGAAACCAGCGGCGAGCCGGTGCACGGAATATCGGTGCTATCCAAGGTAGCGAACAGGCTCGTCTGCGGGCGAGCGACCACCACTTGCGATTGGCTGATTGGAATGGAAGTGCTGCTGATACTCGCCAAGACCTGCGTCAGCGCCCCAACAGCGGCGCGGATGTTGGAAATCTTGATGCTGAGGTTGCCGCTCGGCGGCACGGTGAAGCTGATGCCGTTGAAGGCGATGCTCCCGCCAGCCACCTGACCAGTACCGCTGGGCACGAAGCCGCTCCCGTAGTTCACGAAGAGCACCCTATCCACGGTCTGGTTATAGCCATCTACCCGGTTGGTGATACCAACCGGCAGGTAGATGGTGAGGTTTCCCGACAATACCGTTCCCGGGTTGGAGCCGGAGCATTGCAGGAGAATGTCGCCCATGCGTTCGGTAAGGCCTTCCGCGCGCACCTGAAGAGGCACACTGGAAACCGCGCATGAGGACTGTGTTTGAGCAAAACCGGGGCTACCCGCCAAGGCAAACACGGCCGCTAGCAAGAAGGCCCGTTTACCAATCGGAGTATGGGGTCCCATCTAATCCCATTTTATCAGATCCGCTCCGCACATCGAAAATGCCGGGCTCCGACTGGTCGACGCTCTGCGTGGCGTCCTCCATGATGATTTTCCACGTTTGATTGGAGGCGGTGATGGGATCCATCGGGATCTCGCGCAGATAGCCCTCGGTGACCAGGTCCTGGAGAGACTGCGGGGCCTTCTGCTTGTCGTAGGTGTAGTTGTCGATGACGGTGCGCAGGGTGAACAAATTGTTCTTGAGCACGCTCTCCTTGGCGCGCAAGATGGACCGGCTGTAAATGGGAATGGCCATCGAGATCAGAATCACGATAATCGCGATGACCACCATCAGCTCGACGAAGGTGAAGCCGCAGAGGCGCCGGCGGCGGAACGCCCGATGCGGATTTTTGCCGCCGGTGTAGGGGCCGGGCACGCCCGGCCCGCCGCCGTTACCACCCTTCGGAGTATGAAGTTCCATCTGGCGCCTTTTCCGTGGTCTTGCTGTAGATATCGAAAACGTCCTGGCCGCCCCAACTGGTGGATTTGGGGTCGTCCTGATCGCTGCGCAGGCCCCAGTCGGCCTTGCCGGTGAACGGGTCGCGCGGGATGCTGCGCAGGAAGCGCAACTTCTTGCCTTCGGGCCCAGGCAGCTTCACGCCCTCCACCAACTGCTCCAGGGTTTCCGGGTAACAGTTCGCGCCCAACTTCTGGGGGCCGAGGTAGCCTTGATCGCAATTGTCCTTAAATTTGTCGATAGCCTGCCGTACTTCGCGCAGGTCGAAGCGCAGCTCGCGCTCATGCTCCGCGCGCACCTTGTTGCGCGCCAGCGGGACTGCCATGGCCGTCAGGATGAGCATGATTGTAAAGGCCACGATCAACTCGATGAGCGTCAATCCTTTCTGTCTCCGGCGCCTCATACCCCCCTACTTCACGGTGACGGTGAGTTGCGGCGTCGAAGTTGACACGATCGCCCCTTGGGCGTTTCTCACGGCAAGGTGCGGAATCGTGACGACGGTGGCGCCGCGGGCCACGGCCTGAAAGTTAAAAGTGACGAGCGTGCCCGACCCGCCCACGCTGCGTGAGCCGGGCGGGCGGTTGAGCTGGATGACGGCCACGCCAGTGTCATTCAGAATGTTCTTGGTGAAGACGGGCTGCCGGCCGTCTTTGGAGAGGAAGTCGCCGAGACTCACGTTATTGAGGCGCAGGAATTTGGGATCGAACTGGATCTCGATGGGCGCTGAGGACACATCGTTTCCGCCTTCTACTAACAGAGAGACGGCGATGGGTTCCGAAGGGCTGGCAGTCACCTGAGAGGGCTCGAAGTAAACGCGCATGTTACCTGCCGGCGCGGCGGTGCCCCCTGGGCCCGGTGGCGCGGGGGCGCCCCCCGGACCCCGTGGCGCTAAGGCGCCTTGGATCAAAGCGGGGG
>JBAWDI010001042.1:0-1789 GCA_049590695.1 Bryobacteraceae bacterium | reverse complement strand
AGTGGCCTACACCACGGTCATGACCATGATGAAGATCCTGGAACAGAAGAAATACCTGAAGAAGAGCCAGGTGGACCGCGCCTACGTTTACCGGCCGGCGCAGCCCCAGCGCCAGGTGATCGGCGCCATGGTCCGGGAGTTCGTCAACCGGGTGTTCAACGGCTCGGCCGAGCCGCTGCTGGTGCACCTGGTCGAGGAACACGACCTCTCGCCCGAAGAATGGGAAGAGATTGCCCGGCTCAGGAGGAAGTCATGAGCGTTAACCTGATGTGGGCCAACCTGGTGGCGTACAGCCTGCAAATCGGGTTGCTGGTGGGGCTGGCGGCGTTCGTTCCGGCGGCGCTGCGATTGCGCCTGCCGGGCACCCGGCTGGTCTATTGGCACGTATTGCTGGCGGCCTGCCTGCTGCTTCCGTTGGTGCGGCCGTGGAAGCTGGAGGTGGCTGGCTCGGTGCAGGTTTCCACCTCCGTGGCGGTGGTTGTGCCGGCACAGCCTGCGCCGCAGCGAAGCCTGCCACCGGCCAGCGAGATCGCCTTACTGCTGCTGGCGGCGGGCGCGCTGGCTCGCCTGGGCTGGCTGGCGGCGGGATTCTGGAAGCTGCGCCAATACCGGTGCCATTCCAGCCCGCTCGAACCGGCGTCCTCCTGGAGCGTGGAGGCCGACCTGCGGATTTCCGCCGACCTGGCCAGCCCGGTGACATTCGGCGCGCGAAGACCCGTGGTCCTGCTGCCCGCGCGGTTTCCGGAGTTCGACGCGCACATGCAGGAAGCCATCCTCTGCCACGAGATTCTGCACGTGCGGCGCCGCGACTGGCTGTTCACGGTTGTCGAGGAACTGGTGCGCGCCGTGTTCTGGTTCCATCCGGCCATCTGGTGGCTGTTGGGCGAGATTGGCCTGGCGCGCGAGCAGGCGGTGGACCTACAGGTGGTCGAGGTCACCAAGTCGCGCGAAGGATACGTAGATGCGCCGCTGGCCATCGCCGGCGCCCGGCCGCGGCTCGACCTGGCCCCGGCGCCGCTGTTCCTGCGCAAGCGGCACCTGAAGCAAAGAGTCGTTTCAGTTTTGAAGGAGGTTCGTATGTCGAGAACGCGTTTGATATCCGCGCTAGCCGCGGGGCTGGCAATTCTAGTAGCGGCGTGCTGGTTCGTAACCGGCGCTTTCCCACTGGCGGCAGCGCCCGAAGTAGTGAATGATGCGCCCGGTGTGACGGTGGATCTGGGCGGCGCCGGGGTGATGCACCGGACGGGTGTGATCTATCCGGCGGAAGCGCTCAAGCAGGGCGTGCAGGGAACTGTGGTGGTGGAGGTCAAGCTGGACTCGAACGGCAACGTCAGCGACGCGCACGTGGTGAGCGGGCCGGATGAGTTGCGTAAAGCCGCGCTGCAATCGGTGTTGCAGTGGCACCTCATGAAGAACCTGGCGGGGAGCACGCGGCAGGTGACCATTTCGTTCAGCTTGCCGGATTCCGCCCCCACGCAGCCCCCCGCGGCGGCGGCCGCACCAGGCGCTCCTGCATACCACGTGGGTGCCGGCGTCACGGCTCCGGTCCTGCTCTACAAGCGAGAGCCGGAGTACACCGAAGAGGCCCGCCAAGCCAAGTATTCGGGCACCGTGCTGCTGTATATCGAAGTCGACCCCAGCGGCAAGGCCACCAACATCCGGGTGCAGCACAGCCTGGGGCTGGGTTTGGATGAAAGGGCCATCGAAGCCGTGCGGCAGTGGAAATTCAAGCCCGGCTACAAGGACGGCAATCCCGTCACTGTGGGCGCCAACATCTCGGTGAGCTTCC
>JBAWDI010001041.1:0-6256 GCA_049590695.1 Bryobacteraceae bacterium | reverse complement strand
TCCAGAAGGTCTTCCGGAGAGGACGCGATCTGGATCACCGCGGCATCGTCCCACGCGGCGATCCCGTCCTTGTCGGCCTGGCTGAGGGGAGCCGCGGGGTAGATCAGTACGCGGAGCTCGCCGCGTCCGGTGGCGTCGCTTAAGACGGTCAGCAGATCGAGGCCCGTCAGGCCGGGCACATTCCATCCCAGCACCGCGCCGTCGATCCGCTGCTCTCGAAGCGCGGTGGACACCTCGGCTCCGCTGCCCGCCGGAATCGTGTGAATGTCCCCGTTGCCCAACATTTCCACCAGGCTTGGACGTCGCGCGGAATCGCCATCCACCACCAGCACCTTGCGCACAGGAGTCTTCAATTCGTTCAAGATGCGGTCGAATACCGCGTCAAGCTCTCCGGGATTCAGCGTCTTATGAAGGAAGGAGGCTGCCCCCATAGTCATCGCGCGGCGGCGTTCCTCGCAGATGGTCACGACGTGAACCGGAACATGCCGCGTCGCGGGATCGCGCTTCAGAGCCTCCAGCACCACCCATCCCGACATGTCGGGCAGCAGGATGTCGAGGGTAACGGCCACCGGCGCCATCTCGCGAACCATTCTCACCACCGGACCGCCGCGCATGACAACCACTCCCTTGAGGCCGCGGGCGTGAACCTTCTCCAGCAGCACGCTGGCAAAGGTCGCATCATTCTCCACAATCAGCACCGGGCGGTCGGTCTTCCGCAGTGTGAGGTGGTCATCTTCGACCGGTTCCTGCGCCGCCACCATCCTGGCCAGCGCGGACATTGCCACGGCGTCGCAGGCGCTCGCCAGGCCTTGCGGGAGCGGGCTGAGCGGCGCCGCGGGAATCGCTTCGACCCCTGCCGCCGGCCGCGATGGCCGCATCTCCTTACAACGGATCGCCGGCAGGAAGAGCGTGAATGTGCTTCCCACGCCAACCTGGCTCTGGAGTGTGAGGTCACCGCCAAGCAACTGCGCGATGTCCCGGCTGATCGACAACCCCAACCCCGTTCCGCCGTAGCGCCGGCTGGTGGTGCCGTCCACCTGCTGGAAGGCCTCGAAAACTATGCGTTGCTTCTCCGGTGGAATGCCGATGCCGGTGTCCACCACGGAGAACGCCACCACCCGCTCGGCGCGATCCAGGCCGCTGGTCCTGGGCCTCCAACCGGATTCAGCCGGCTTGATCTCCATCCGCACCGAACCCCGCTCGGTGAACTTAAGAGCATTCGACATCAGGTTTTTCAGGATCTGGTGCAACCGTGTGGGATCGGTCTGGATGGAGTCGGGCAGACCTGGGTCGACGAGCACTCCGAATTCGATGCCCTTGCTCAGGGCGACGTGCGAGAAGTCCTGGATGACCAGCTCGCGCAGGTCGGCCAGGCGGACCGCCGCCGGTTCGATATTCATCTTCCCCGACTCGACCCGCGCGAGATCCAGAATATCGTTAATCAGCGTCAACAGGTCGGTGCCCGAGGAGTGGATGGTGTGGGCGAACTTGGTCTGTTTTTCCGTCAGGTTGCCTTCCGCGTTATCGGCCAACATGCGGGCCAGGATCAGCAGGTTGTTCAGGGGTGTCCGCAGCTCGTGCGACATATTGGCCAGGAACTCCGACTTGTACTTCGAGGCCAGCGTCAGTTGCGCGGCCTTGTCCTCGAGGTCCTGCCGGGCCTGCTCCACCTGGTCGTTCTTCACCTCCACTTCCGTCTTCTGGTCGGCCAGCAACCTCGCCTTATCCTGCAGTTCCTCGTTCGTAAGCCGCAACTGTTCCTGTTGTTTCTTGAGAAGGTCCTCGGAAGCCTGCGAGATGGTCGCCTGCTGTTCCAGTTGCTGGTTGGTGCCGGTGAGATCTTCCTGGCGGCTTTGCAGTTCGGTAGCCAGCGTTTGCGCCTGGTTCAGGAGTTCTTCGGTCCGCATGGTGGTGGCGACGGTGTTGAGTGCGACGCCGAGGCTCTCGGTAAGCTGGTCCAGAAAGGCCAGGTGGATTTCGCTGTAACTGGAGAAGCTCGCCAGCTCGATCACGGCCTTGACGTCGCCTTCGAATTGAACCGGAAGCACGATCACGTTCAGTGGCGCGCCTGAGCCCAGCCCGGAACTGATCTGGATGTACTCGCTGGGCACGTTGGTCAACAGGATGCGATGTTTCTCCAGCGCGCATTGGCCCACCAGCCCTTCGCCGAGGCGGAAGCGGTTGGAGACATTTTTGCGCTCCCGATAGGCGTAGCTGGAGAAGAGCTTGAGCGTTCCCCGCTCGCTGCCCTCCGATTCGCTGAAATAGAAGACGCCGTGTTGCGCGCCCACCAGCGGAGCCAATTCGGAGAGCACCAGGTTGGAGAAGGCCAGCAGGTTCCGCTGCCCCTGCACCATGCGGGCGAACCTGGCCAGGTTGGACTTCAGCCAGTCTTGCTCGGTGTTCCGGCGCGTGGTTTCGCGCAAGTTGAGGATCATTTCATTCAGGTTGTCCTTGAGTGCGGCCATTTCGCCCTGCGCTTCGAGGGCGATGGACCGCGCCAAGTCGCCCTTGGTCACGGCCGTCGCCACTTCGGCGATGGCGCGCACCTGGGTGGTGAGATTGGCCGCCAATTGGTTTACGTTGTTGGTGAGGTCGCGCCACATACCGGCCGCGCCGGGCACGCTGGCCTGCCCGCCCAGTCTTCCCTCCGTACCCACCTCGCGGGCCATGCGGGTCACTTCCGAAGTGAAGGCGTTGAGTTGATCCACCATGGTGTTCATGGTGTTCTTTAATTCCAGGAATTCGCCGCGGGCGACCACCGTAATCTTGGTGGAAAGGTCGCCCTTGGCCACGGCCGTGGTCACCAAGGCGATGTTGCGCACCTGGCTAGTGAGGTTGCCGGCCATCGAGTTGACGCTTTCCGTCAGGTCTTTCCAGACTCCGGCCATGCCATCGACATCCGCCTGGCCGCCCAGTTTCCCCTCGGTGCCCACCTCGCGCGCCATGCGGGTCACTTCCGAGGCGAAGGCGCCCAACTGTTTCACGACCGTGTTTACCAACTGTGCATTGCGCAGGAATTCGCCTTGGAGGGGCCGGTTATCGATTTCCAACGCCATGCTCTGGGTCAGGTCGCCTTTGGCCACCCCGCCCATCACGCGCGCCACCTCGTTCACGGGTTGGACCAGGTCGGCGAGCATCCCGTTCACTGCATCCACGCAGATCTTCCAGGAGCCTCTGGCCGGGGATAAAGCCGCCCGCACCCCGATCTTGCCCTCGTTGGCGACTGAATCGTAGACCCGGACCAACTCGTTGGTCAGGTTTTCATTGCACTCAATGACGTCGTTGAGCGCGTCGTAGATCTTGCCCACGATCCCGGTTTTCTCTACCGGCAGACGGGCCGAGAAATCGCCCTTCTTGAAGGCCGTCAAGACCTTCAGCAACAGTATGGTGTCGATGGTTTCAGCTTTCTGTGCCCGGGTTTCCACGAAGCGCCTCCAATTTACCGTCCGCGATCGCGTCAATGAAGCCCACCTTACGGTGAGCATTCTTCAGGTACTTAATCGGCGGCTTGAGGGAAAACTATAGACCGTCGGGTGGAATCTTGAGCAAGTGCGAGATCGGCTCGGCGGCAACTTCGGCCGCTTGGAGGATGGCGGCGCCGCCGGCAACGAGCGTGAATCGTCCGGGGGAGAGAAAGCGGCCTGGTTGAGAGATCGTTTACGAACAGCTTATGACGTCCTGGGGGTGCAGCACCCGAATTCCCGGATATCGCTTGAAGTCACCGACGTCGAAGGTGAGGATGCTGGTGATGGCGTGGACGTTCATAGCGGCAACCAGGCGTGCATCATGGACGTGTACGCCCGCTATGCCGTGGGTGACGACGAGGTTGTGCCACTCGCGGTAGATGTCCGGGGTGTCGTTAATCAGCGTGAAAACAGACTCCAGGCGGGAGACATACCATTCTGCCTGGGGCAGGCTGAGTCCCAGTCCGTTGCTTTGGGCCGGGCGCGTAGCCACGCTCCAAAACTCGACCAGGTTCTGAGGAAAGATGCAGAGCCTTTCCTCGCGGCGCAGAAGCGTCAGGACGGCGCTTCGGGCCTGCCGGTACAATGGGCTGCGGCGCTGCACGCTCCGCAGCAGGACGTTGGTGTCAACGAGGTGATCCATCGTCCTTGCGGTAGATAGCGTCCCGGCTCATAGCCTCGTCGGAAAGCACGGGCATCTCGGGGAGACCCTCGATCGATTGCTCGAAGGCAGCAGCTTTCTGTTCCGGCGTCGTCTCCGGGCTATTGGCGGGTGCGGCAAACTGCTTCAAGAGGCTGCGAACGTAGAGGTCCAGTGGGAGGCCCTTGGCACTGGCCAACGCGACCAAGCCGGCTTCGACATCCGGTTCGAGTTTCAGAATGAGAGTCACGATCTAGCTCCCTCGCTTGAGTTCCCATCCTGATTTTACGGGAGATTCGGGGGTTTGTCACGGGCGCCCCAGACATCTCGAAAGAACGGGGCGAGGTCGGATGCCTCTTGCGGGCCGACCAGTACCCGCCAGCCGTCGCCCAGAGCGTCTTCTAACTCGCCCGAGATGACCGACACGTAACCGGGGATGATGGCCGTTCGATGGCTCACCCGTTCAATGGCCTGCATCGCGCGGAGTGACTTGGCCACACGATCGCCGGAGAATTTCCCGGCGGACCAGGCGGTGAGTACGCTCAAGCCTTCGGCGTCCACCACCGCCAGATGGCAAGCCAGGCCAGTGGCTTCGAGCTCGGTAGAGACAATGAAGTAAGTGAGCGAGAAGTTAGTGGTGATCAGGAGCGGCGACTGGGCATCGGGCTCGCCGATGGAGTAGACGCCCGGCTGCATTTGCAGCGGCTTCTGCGGGTCGGTGTAGATATTCTGGCGCAGCGTCCAGAGAGGGAGCCAGGTTTCGTCGCCGTGGTCTTCGATGGCCAGAAGCGATGCGAACTTGGTGATGCCGAGCACGGCCTTTTCGAACTCCCCGGCGGCGATGCGCAGGAAAACCGGATGTCCCAGACCGGGGTGTAAGCGGTCGAGCGCGCCCCTTCGGATGGCGCTCAGACTGTGATGGATCCCGCGCAGGTCCGCGCCCGGAGGCTCCAGCAGGATGTCGGACACGCCGGCGCGAGTGGCATCCATGGCCGCGGTGGCGAGAGCGTTCAAGTCGGCTCCTGAAACCACCAGCGGTATTTTGAGGCGCGCGGCCAGGCTCGCGTACGCGCCCAGGTCCGCGCCAGCCGGCGGGACGAGCAATGGGCGCTGGTCCTTGATTCGTTCCGCCATGGCCGATGCGCCTTGGGGCGTGGCGGCCAAGATCGCTACCGGGAAACCGCGCTCGGCGGAGGCAGCGGCGGCGTCGGGTGAACCGGGAGACTCCGGAATGGCCACGCCATCCACCTGGAACGTCTCTCCGGCCCGCTCGATGCGTAACGCGCGCCAGGCATCCAGCAAGGCATCCCGATCGGAAGCGGGGTCCAGCACACGGAAGAGCCCGGGGCGGCGGACGAAAGTCTTCTCGTGGCGGAAGAAAACCGTCTCTTCGCCCACGGTGATGGCGCGCGGGCCACGGCCGATGGTCACTCCGCGTATCGGAGGCGCGGAGGCTGCCCCCAGGGCCGCGCAGGCTTCCGGTGAAGCATACGGGCACTTTTCAAGCGATTCTTTTCCCGCCGCCAGCTTCATGGCGAACACCAGGCAGGTGGGGTAGCCGCACTCGCGGCAATTGGTATTCGGAAGGAGCTTGAAGACTTGCAGGCCAGTCAGCGGCATGTGTCACCTCCGAACCAGCAGTCCACTTGCTTGCGCAGCCGGGCCAGCGACTCGGGATGCCGCAGCACGAGCACCTCCGCGCCCGCCTCAATGAGCGCGAGCGCCGTGGCCACCTCCCAGTGGACGCCGCCGCTCGCCTTGACTTCCTTGGCCTTCCAGGCTTCCTCGCCCACCAGGCAGATCATGGGCGAACTCAGCATGGCATCGCCCCCCAGGGCCGCCAGCCTGATCCGCTCCATCACGGAGTAGGTGTACTCCAGGCCATAGCCGAGCCCCCCGGTGAGCGGGTCAATGAGAGTGTGGCGCAAGTCCATGCTGGCATCTGCCAGCAGGATGTTGAGCTGCTTGGCGATGTTCATGTCGATAGGGCTCTCAGCCACCAGCACATGGCCATAGGCCACGGCCACAGCGGCCAGGGTCTTGTATTCTTCCTGGCAAGCCGAGTGGAGCGCGAGTCCCTCACCCTGACACTCCTCCGCCACGCGCGCCAGCACGTCGTTCTGCTTGGGACCGGCGCCCGGCCCCTTGA
>JBAWDI010001040.1:0-13246 GCA_049590695.1 Bryobacteraceae bacterium | reverse complement strand
CGCGCGAAGGCTTGGTGGCGGGCTGGGGCAAGGCGATGGGAGATGCCAGACGAACCAACGCCGCGGCTCGTGAGACCGGCTTTCGCATCGAACACGATGGCCGGCTGCAAGACGTCGCCGTCCAGGTAATCCCGTTCACGGGCGCGTCCACTTCCGAGGAGCGGTATTTCCTGGTCCTGTTCGAGGACGCCTCGCCCAACGGCGGCCGCATGGCGACGGATCAGCCCGTGAGCGAGGAAAACGGGGGCAGCGCCCGGCTGCGGCGCGAGCTGGTGGCAACCAAGGAGTATCTGCAATCGATCGTCGAGGATAATGCCGCCACCCTGGAAGAACTCAGGGCGGCCAACGAACAGGCGCAAGCCGGCAACGAAGAGCTGGAAACCGCGCAGGAAGAGCTGGAATCGGCCAACGAAGAGTTAAACACGCTGAACGAAGAGCTGAAGGTCAGCAACGTGGAATTCAGCAAAGTCAACCGGGATCTGGCCAATCTCCTTGAAAGTATCAGCATTCCCCTGGTGATGGTGGGGTGGGATCTGCGTATTCGCCGCTTTACCCGCGCCATGGAACCCCTGTTGAATCTGATCGCCTCCGATGTAGGACGGTCGATCACCGATCTTCAGCCTCAAATCGAACTGCCCGACCTGCGGGGGCTGCTGCTGGATGCCATGAAGGGCGGCAGCCGGAAACCGCGCGATATACGCGACTCGCACGGCCGCTGGTATTCGCTGCGCATCCTCCCCTCCGTGGGACCGGATGGCAAAATCGACGGCGCCGTGATGATGTTCATCGATATCGACGCCGCCAAGCGCGGGCTGGATTTCGCCGAAGCCATTGTGGAAACCGTGCGGGAGCCCCTGGTGATTCTGACCCAGAACCTGCGGGTCGTGAAAGCCAACAAGACGTTCTATGAAACGTTCCGTGCCGCGCCGGAGGAGACGGAAGGGCGTCTCATCTACGACCTCGGGAACGGACAATGGAACATCCCCAAGCTGCGCGAGCTGCTGGAGAACATTCTCCCGGCGCACTCCACGTTCCGCGACTTTGAAGTGACCTACGAATTCGAACATGTCGGACGGAAAGCGATGCTGCTGAACGCCAGCGAAATCTTCAATCCGAATGCCCAGGCGCGGACCATCCTGCTGGCGATTGAAGACGTAACAGACCGCAAGCAGGCTGAAGAACGACTCCGGGCGACCAACGCCGAACTGCAGCATTTTGCCTATGCGCTCACGCACGACTTGCAGGAGCCGATACGGATGGTCGTGAACTTCACTCAGCTCCTGGCGCGGGAGTGCGGAGGAAAGCTGGGCGGAGAAGCGGACCAGTTCATCGCCTATTCCGTGGAGGGCGCCCTGAGAATTGAGACTCTGCTCAAGGCGCTGCTGGCCTATTGGGAGGTTACCGGGCGGGAACAGGACAGCTTCGCTTCCGTCGATTGCGGCGCGGTCCTCGCCAAAGCGCTGTTGAACCTCGAGGCTGCCATCGCGGAGAGCGGCGCCATGGTAACTTCCGATCCGTTGCCCACCGTGGTGGCCGAGGAGGTGATGCTGATACAGCTTTTCCAGAACCTGATTTCCAATGCGATCAAGTTCAGAGGCGGGGAAACACCGAGAGTCCATATCTCGGCCGAGGGAGACGGGGAAGGGTGGCTGTTCTCGGTGCGGGACAACGGAATCGGTATCGAACCGCAGGACGCCGACCGGGTGTTCGGCATGTTTAAACGCTTGCATGGAAGCGAAATCCCGGGCACGGGCATTGGTCTGGCGCTTTGCAGAAAGATCGTGGAGCGCAAGGGTGGGCGGATCTGGGTGGAATCGGAAGCGGGGCGCGGCGCCACCTTCAAATTCACGATCCCGCCCAGGAAACCGGCCGCGGCGCGCTGAGTGAAAATGGGCGACTCCGATCAAGACCGGATGGAAGAGGAAATCGAGCGCTTACGCAAGGCGCTGGACGCGGAAACTCGGGCGTGCATCGAGGTCCAGAGGCAGTTGGACCAGACGAGCGCAGTGTTTGAAGAGTTTATCTCCATGGCAGCTCACAACCTGCGCGAGTCTCTCCGAGACGTGGTCTCATTCAGTCAACTGATGGCCGAGACCTATGCCGGCCGCCTCGATTCCGATGCCGGCGTATTCCTGGAGCGCATCCGGGAGGGGACGGCAAGAATGCAGTCGCTGCTCGCCGATGTGGTGGACTATTGGGCCACGGATACTGGCGACCGGCAGTCGTCCCGGACGGACATGGAAGCGGTCCTTCGCCAGGCGCTCCTCGTGACGGGCAAGCAGATAACGGAACGGAGCGCGATCGTTACCCATGACCCTATGCCGCGGGTGTGGGGAGACTTCGACATACTGACTAAGGTCCTGCACCATCTGATTCGAAATGCCATCGAATACTGCGGCGCCCCTTCTCCGCACGTTCACATTTCATCCAGATCGGTGGATACCGACTGGGTCTTCTCCGTCGCGGACAACGGTCCCGGTATAGAGCCCGCATTCCAAGAACGCATTTTCGGGGCGTTTAAGCGCCTGCACGGAAAAGAACACCCCGGAAGCGGACTGGGCCTCGCATTCTGCAAGAAAGCCATCGAGTGGCATAGCGGTCGAATGTGGCTGGAATCGACGCCTGGGGCGGGCGCGACCTTCTATTTCACTCTGCCGGCCTCGATGGCGGACAACCTCAGGTAACCGGCGGCGGCACGCAAGCGCACGGACTCCTTGTCGTCCGTCAACAGCGGTACCAGTTCTATTTTCAAAGCAGGGTCGTTGCGCAGGCTAATGGAATGCACCGCCGCGGCCCGAACGGACGCATCCTTGTCGGAGAGCGCATCCCTGAGCGCCTCGACGGTGGCGGGATTCCTGTCGGCGCCCAGCAGTAAAGCCGCCGCTGCGCGTCCCGGGACTCCCGAGCTTGCCAGGATCCCCTGCATGGAAGCGACACCCTCGCCCAGTCCAGGCAACGGAACGAAGCCAATACCCTGCTCGGCGGCGAACAGGAACGTGGTGCGCGGCGTGTGCATCATGCGCAGGGCCTCGCGTTTCTGTCTGGAGAAGAAGTTGGACGAGGATTTGCTTTCCTTTGCGAGAATCGCCAGCAGCGCGGTCCGGCCAGCGGGGTCATGGCGCGCCCACAATGCTTTGGCCGCGGCGAAACTCACTTCCGGCACGGGGTCCTCCAGGGCCTTGTGCAGCGCCGCGGTGGCGCGCCTGCTCTTCACATCCGCCAGGCTGGCCACCACGGCTTGCCGCACCTGGACATCTTTGTCCTGCAACATCCGCTCAAGCTGGTCGAACAACGGCCCGCTCCCGGACGCCAGACTCAGCGCGGATACCGCCTGTTGCCGGGTTTCCGGATTGCCGGCGTCCAGCCCGCGCTGCAGGATTTCAGTGCACTGCGAGTCGGTCGCCGCCCAACCGGGAGTCGCCAGGGCCGCTGCCATCGACGCTAGTAGAATCCATCGCATAGCCGCTCTACTTCTCGAACACTTGTTCCACCTGGCCCACTTTCTTTTGGACCTTACCACCGAAATTCTCGGTTTTGCCTTCAACTTCCAGGTCAGGCTGGTTGAGAACCTGGCCGGCCGTCTCCTTGACTTTGCCCTTCACTTCATGAATTGCGCCTTCGATTCGATCTTGTGTGCTCGGGTTCATCGGTCTGTCTCCGTAATTAGATGGAGCAGATCTAGTGCCAAACCAGCGCGCGTACCGAGCCGCGACCGTTAGGGAGCGTGGGAGTCGGATGCCACGCGAAAGTGATGCACTTGGGTGCAGCTTTTGCCGGTACCCGCTCAGCCGCCTTATGGCCTATCACTCGTTTGCATACGGCCACGTACGTGCACTGCTGAAGCTAGGAGAGTGCTCAAAATGGTCCTTAAACGGGTGATCGGATTGGTTTTCGCGGGCGCGCTGGCCTTCAGCGCCATGGCGGGCGAGATTGTGGTTCGCATCGCGCCGCCGCACATGGTGATCGAGAGGCGGGGTCCCCGACCCAGCCGCAACCACGTGTGGATTTCGGGATACCACAATTGGGATGGCGGGCATTACGTGTGGGTCGCAGGAAGGTGGGAACAGCCACCGCGGGCGCATGCCCGATGGGTAGCCCATCACTGGGTTCACAGAAACGGCGGCTATGTTCTGGTAGAGGGGCACTGGAGGTAGGTCCGCTTCACGGCAGATTTCCCATGCCGGTAGACGGCGCTGCCGGCATGGGGCCATGGAAACAGCCAGACCCAGGCCGCGGGCGGCAATAATGACTCGGTTTGTAGTCACGGTAATGTTGCTGTGCCAAGCCTGCGGCTATGCGCAAACGGGACCGCAGCCGCCCTGCGGACAGGAACCCGTTCCGCCCTATCCCGATCTGGAGAATTCGCCCATCGTAAAATCCTGGAGCGAGTCCGATTTCGGCCATGACTGGAGACCGCCCGCGTGTACCGGTTGGGCGGAGACGGGCTTCTCCTCGTTGGTAACCGTAGTCGCGCGATTTCGTTATAGCGCGGGCGCCGAGGGCTTGCTTCGCCACATCGGGGCCATTTCAGAACTCGCGGGCATGCGCTACTGGTCGACCACTCACAAGCAATGGCAAACACTAATTGTGAGCGCCCACGCTCTGACTGGATCGCAGCCACCGCAACGCCGCCAGGACTTCGCGCCCGATGAGATGAAGGAAGGCACGGTACTCTACTTGGAACAGGCCGACAATCTTTCCGGCACGGCCATCTACCGAATGCACATAGGAGAGGTTTCGGCGGACCGGCTGGTCTTCGATATCGAGAATGTCAGCATCATGCGCTATTTCTTCCTGACGCTCTACCATCCGGGCGAGATGCAATCGATCTACTTTCTGGATCGCGAATCGGACAGCGTCTGGCGGTACTACGGCATCACGCGCATCGGACGGAACGCCTGCCGGCTGGCCACGGGACCGGGACACGCGGCTTCCGCGATCAACCGGGCGGTGGCGTTTTATCGCTCCCTGGTAGGAATACCCACCGGCCAGGAGCCTCCGGCGGCGCGATGAACCTGACCCAGCGTTTCCGCGACACAGCGAGGCGGCTCGGCAGGCTGCCCTGGCGGCGTGGCTTGGTTCGCCTTCTGGTTGGCACGGCAATCGTCGCGGCCACTCTGGTCGCAGGCGCAATTCATTACATCTATTTCGATCGAACCAACCTGCCCGACCTGGAGGCATTTAGCCGGTTTGAGCTTCCCACTATCGGCCACGTCTACGATGTCAACGGCCGGCCATTCATTGAGATGGCCTCGGAATACCGCGAGATCACCAGGTATGAGGACGTCCCGCCCATTGTTCGCGGCGCCATCCTCGCCGCGGAGGACAAGAATTTCTCCTCGCATAACGGAATCGACTACTGGGGATTTGCTCGCGTAGTGTGCAAACTCAGGATAGGGAATCTGCTGGGGCGCCTGACCAAGATGGGAAAACGAGACGCGGCCAATAGTGCCGCCATCTTCCCGCAAGGCGGCTCGACCATCACGCAACAACTCGTGCGCGGTTATTTTCTCAAAACCATGACGGCTCAAGAAGACAGCGGTCAGCTCCGGCACAGCCAGATTCTGGCTCGCGCGCTGTCGTCGGTGGTCGGCGCGCGAACCGTCAACATGCTGTTTCGGAAGCTGGAGGAAATCCGGCTCTCGTTGTGGCTCGAAGAAGAGATGCGGGCGCGTTTCGGTTCGAAGCGTCGCGCGAAGGAAGAGATCCTGGCCCGATATGCCAGCCTGATTTACATGGGGAACGGCCAGTACGGGTTCGCGAGGGGGGCGGAATACTATTTTGGCCAGCCGCTCGCCACCTTCACCGCCGGCGATGCCGACAAGGCGGCGCTCCTGGCGGGCACCGCGAAGTCGGCCCGTTACTACGCGCCCAACGCCAGCCAAACCCGGAGAGTCCTGGAACGCAGGAACCAAATACTGGCGCTCATGGCGGCACGCGGTTTCATATCGCCGGACCAGGCCAGAGAGGCCAGCCGGCGCCCCATTGAGACGGCCGCGCAGCACAAGGAGAAGGCCATCGTGGCGTCCGCCGTGGTGGACAACGTTCTCGAGGAACTCAAAGGCAGCCATGCCGGCCTCACCGAAAAGGACCTGTTGCAGGGGCATATCCAGGTGTACACGACGGTGAACGCCCAAGTGCAGCAAATTGCGAACCAGGCACTGGAGCACGGGCTCTTGCTCTATGAGAAGCGGCACCCCAGGGCCAGCGGGCTGGTCCAGGGTTCGGTGGTCGTACTGAGAAACCGCGATGCGAGCATCCTCGCCGAGACGGGCGGCCGCCAGTTCTACAAAGACCGCTCCAGCGCATATAGCGACTTCAACCGCGTGACGAAGTCGCTGCGGCAACCGGGCTCCGCCATGAAGCCCATTGTGTATCTCGCGGCTTTTCAGAAAGGCACATTTAATCTGGACACCACGGTGCCCGACGAACCCATCAGCGTTTCCATTGGCGAAGACCAGGATGCGAAATGGATCTCGAACTACGATGGCGAATTCAAGGGCATGATCCCCCTCCGCATGGCGCTGGCGGAATCCAGAAACGCCGTCGCCATTTGGATCACCGGGCAGATCGGCATTGCCAGCGTGCTCGAGACCGCGCGCAATCTGGGGATCGAGACGCCGTTGCACCCTATCGCCACCACGGCCTTGGGATCGTCCGAAGTGAACCTGCTGGAACTCGCCAATGCGTACCGCACCATCGCATCGGGCACGCTCACCCAGCCGCATGTGATTCGAAAGATCGTGCTGGATTCGGGCGAGGCGATCGCCGATGGCGGACGCCGGTCGTCACCCGTCGATGTCGATGGCGACGCGCTGGCGCTCATTCAGGAAGGTCTGCGCGGTGTCGTGCGCATACCCGGCGGCACAGCTCACGCACTGGATTCCGACGGTCTCCCGTTCGCGGTTATGGGAAAGACGGGGACCACAAACGAGTTCCGGGACGCGCTCTTCGTGGGGTCCACTTACGGTCCCGACGGAATCACCATAGCCGTCCGCATAGGCTTTGACGACAACCGTTCCCTGGGAGCGAAAGAGACCGGCGCCAGGGCTGCGCTCCCGGTGTTCCAGGAAATCGTGCTCGCCGCGTACCGCAAAAAGCTGGTAGGCCCCGCACCGCGGTTTCCGGTCGAGATGGAACAGAGAATCGACGTTTACCTGAAGGGCGACCTGGCAGCGGCCAGCGCTCAGCTTTCAGCGGTCAGCTCTCAGCTTTCAGCTTTCAGCTTTCAGCACCCCTGACGCGCCTGAGGCGCTATGCATTGAACCACTGGCTGCGTCGGAGGCTCGTGTTGAAAACATGGGCGCCGGGCCGCAGCCGGTGGAGAGCTATCAGCCGCGCCGGTGTAGCCGATAGCTGATAGCTGAGAGCTGATAGCCTTAAGCCGTGGCGGTTCCGAACAGGGCCCCGACGCCCGCGGTCAGCGCCATGGCCAGAGCGCCCCAAAACGTGACGCGTATGGCGCCCACCGTCACGCCCGCGCCCCCCACGCGGGCAGCCAACCCTCCCAGAAGCGCCAGGAACAACAGGGAAGTTCCGGAGACAAAGGGGATGAGACGCGCCTCCGGGGCTGTGGCCGTGACCAGCAGAGGCAGGGCGGCTCCGACGGCGAAGCTGGCGGCCGACGCCAGCGCGGCTTGAATGGGACGCGCGCTGAAAGCCTTGGAGATGCCGAGTTCGTCGCGGGCATGCGCGCCTAGCGCGTCGTGCGCCATCAGTTGTTCGGCGACCTTTTTGGCGAGCGTGGGATCGAGCCCGCGAGCGATGTAGATGGCCGCCAACTCCTTGTGCTCGCCCTCGTTGTCCGTCTTCAGTTCCGCGCGTTCCAGCTTGAGGTCGGCCTTTTCGGTGTCGGCCTGCGAGTGCACGGACACGTATTCACCCGCCGCCATCGACATCGCCCCGGCGACCAGGCCGGCGACCCCCGCCACCATCACGCTGCCGTGAGTCGCATGCGCGGCTGCCACACCGAGCACCAGGCTGGCCGTCGAGAGGATGCCGTCGTTCGCGCCCAATACCGCCGCGCGCAGCCAGGCGACGCGTCCGGTGCGGTGCCGTTCTCTGTGGCGTAGGTACATATTTGGATCGGCCTTCCGGCCGGCTTGCCCTGGACCCGCCCTACTGCGTTTCGAACACGTGCGTGCCGATAAACCACCCCATGACGCCTCCCGCCACGATATCCGACGCGAAGTGCTTTTGGCCGCTGAAGCGGGAGGCGCTCACCAGGGTTGCGAGCCCATAGGCGGCGATTACGACCGCTTTCTTGCGGCGCCAACGATGCGCGATTACCGAGGCGAGGGCAAAGCTCTCGATGGCGTGGCCGGACGGGAACGAATCGCCTCCGTGGAAGAAGCGCCCGTCTCCATCCCCCACCAGGGGCCGCTGCCGGCGGGTTGCGTATTTGAGGACTTCGGACACAATCAATGCGTCGACGACCGCCTCGCCGCCCTGCAGTCCCGTGCCGCGCAACTTCGCACTCTTCGCCAGAACTCCGGCCGCATAAAACCCGCCAAAAATGGGAACCAGGGAGTACGCCGCGCCCACCTGCGAGATGTCGCGACTGAACCTCCGCTGATCCGGCGTATTGGGCAGTTGTTGCGAACCGCGGCGATCGGTCGCGACCGCCACGCCCACGATAGCGCCGAAAGTGAGCCACCACCGGGCGTCCTTGCGCGTCATGTGGAATGGGCTGGTCCAGATGGCTTTCTGATCCTGGAGAACGTTCCTGGCGAACCCCGTGGCCAGGGGTTTCAGGGCTTCATCGCCCGGCTCCTGACCGGAGGCCGCGGAAATCGCAACCAGCACGGGCGCCAGCAGCAACCAGCGGCTCATTGGCGAGGAGCGCTCCCCACCCCCGCGGACACCTCGGTACCGGTGCGCGCCGGGACCAGGTCCGCGGCCCGCAGTTGATCGAGTTCTTTGACCACCCTGGCCGAATCGCGAGCGTTAGTCTTGGTCGAATTCGCAAGGCCAGGGCCGCTATAAAAGGCCAGAATATTGGTCCGGAGTTCTGGCGGCATTTCCGTGTAGTGGCCCTCCAACTTGTGTAGTAGCTCCGCGTAAGCGGAATCCTCCAGCGTATATTTCCCCGCCGCGGTGAACGTTCCCACATCCAGATTGTTGTTCGGCAGCTTCAGACGGCCCGCATTTTGTTCCGCAAGCAGGTCGCGATAATGCGTAATCGTCGCATTGAAGCTGGCCATGTACATTTGTTCGATCTCGGGTGTCAACCTCTTGAAGGACAGCGGCCGCCACGGGCCCACCTTTGGCATGACGCGGAATACGGTTGCCAGAAGTTTCGACCGGATCCCCGGCCGCTTGTAAGTAGCGCCCCAGCTTTTTTCGTAGCTGGAACGGGAGAGATTGAATACGAACCTCCTACGCGTAACGCTGGGAGCGTCCTTCCTGATTTCCTGCTTTTTGATTTGCCAGGCAACCCTGGTCATCGCCGGTAGAATCGTGCCGACCGCGCGGCGATACGATCCGATGGCGAGATCGACATCCAGGAATACCTTCCCCAGCGTCATTCCATAGGTATCCTGAAACGCCCGATCGAGCAGGGGCTTCGCCACTTGAAATCCGATGAATTGTTTGTATGCCGCGGAGGCGTAGCGGCCCTTGGCGGCTTGAAAAACATCGAATGCGAACTCCGTATTGGCGTGGGCGGCCGGATCGTCGGCATACGTTACCACCTTTCCGAATTTCCGGCCCAGCTCCGGGTAGAACAAAGGAACGGCCCGGTTCACGGCCAGCGAGTGGCCATTATTATCGGCGGCGTAGTGCGACAACGCGCCCAGAGCGAAAGCGTACTCATCGAGGTCTTGGGATTCGCGGATCAGGTTGAGGATAAAATCGCCGCTCCGGACGTAATGCGTCAAATTGCTGAAGAACTTGCTGCCGAACGGATAATACCCCATATCCTGAATGATGCACCCTCCGTAGGCGAATCCGTGCGCTTCGGTCAGCTCGTCCGCGGTGGCCGCCGGGAATCGTTTGACTAGCAGTGGTTTGATGGCACTGTCCCAGGTGGAATCGATAATGGCCTCGTGGGTGAGAACGGAATATGAGTAAACGGCGGGGACCGGGAATAGAAGCAACAGCCCGAGAGCAGCGGAGTGCCCAAGTTTCCGGAGAACTGCCATCCGTGGAATGGTTCGTTTGATATACCGCATAGCTTTCTCCTGCATGGTGGAAGGCACGTTCGTGACCACCTCGCCTGTGGGCTATGTCTTGGGAGGGAGCTATATCGGCGGCGGCAAATTCCGCACTCTAGTGCAAATCTTGCACTCCAGCGCCGGTGAATCTCCGCCAATGGCACGCTAGCTCGGCGGCTGCATCGTCCAAATGCAGGGGTTCCGCTCTGGACCGTCTCGTGCAAGGGATGGTGGGCGACCCAACGCACGAAAGAGGGACTGTCATGAAACCGAGATGGGCGGGGTGCGGGAGATCCTGGAGCGAAAAGCCATTGAACTGGCGCGGGAATTGCAAAATCGGGATGGCATCGCCATCGAGAAGAGCGCGGACCAGATGGACGAAATTCAATACGCGTCGGAACGCGAGCTGGCGATTCGAAACGTGGACCGCGGGTCCCACCTGCTGAGCCAGGTAAAAGCCGCATTGGGAAGGATTCACGACGGCAGCTTTGGAACCTGCGCCGAGTGCGAACTGGCGATCAGCCCAAGGCGCCTGGTGGCTTTGCCCTGGGCGTCGCTTTGCATCCAGTGCCAGGAGGCTGCCGATCGGGACCGGCAGGAGAGAGCGGAATCTCTCGGCGAGCGTCTCGGCAATGCCGCGTGAATGACCGGTGGTGGCAAAAGAACGAAAGGCGGGACTTAATAGTGAACACAGCCTCCAGCACTCGAACCATCGCGTTTCTCGGAGACTACCTGCCGCGCAAGTGCGGCATTGCCACGTTTACATCCGACCTGCTGGGAGCGGTGGCGGCGCACCAGCCCCAAAGCCACTGCTTCGCCGTGCCGGTCAATGACATCGAGGGGTGCTATCGGTATCCGGACGCCGTCCGCTTCGAGATTGAGGAGCAGGATCTGGAATCGTACCGGTGCGCGGCCGACTTCCTGAACTCGAGCGACGTGGACGTTGTCTCGCTCCAGCACGAGTTCGGAATCTTCGGCGGGCCGGCCGGCAGCCACTTACTAGTCCTGCTGCGCGGATTGACCGCGCCGGTCGTCACCACGCTCCACACGGTGCTGCGCACGCCCAACGCCGACCAGTTCCGCGTGATGCGGGAATTGATCGCTCGCTCGACCCGGCTGGTGGTCATGACGGAGCGCGGACGAAACCTCTTGCAGGAGGTGTACCAGGCGCCAGCGGCCAAGATCGATCTCATCCCGCATGGTATTCCCGACGTGCCATTCGTCGCTCCGGATCATTACAAGGAACAGTTTGGCGTAAGCGGAAAAAAGGTGTTGCTGACTTTCGGGCTGCTGTCGCCGAACAAGGGGATTGAACAGGTGCTCCATGCTCTCCCGGATATCGTGGCGGAGTTTCCCGACGTCGTCTATATCGTGCTGGGCGCCACGCATCCCAACGAGCTGCGCACGCGAGGCGACAGCTACCGGCGCGGCCTCGAAGCCCTCGTCAAGAAGAACAAAATCGAGAACCATGTCATCTTCCATAACCGCTTTGTGGAGTTGAAGGAACTGACCGAGTTCATTGGAGCGGCGGATCTTTACATTACCCCTTATCTGGACGAAGCCCAGATTACCTCGGGGACATTGGCGTATGCGTTTGGCGCGGGCAAAGCCGTGATCTCGACGCCGTATTGGCATGCCGCCGAATTGTTGGGGGAGCAGCGCGGCGTGCTGGTGCCATTCGCCGACCCGGAGGCCATCGCGCGCGAGGCGAGCGGGTTGTTGCGCGATGGTGCGCGCCGCCACGCCATGAGCGAGAACGCTTACAAACTGGGCCGCACGATGGTGTGGAGCAAGACGGCGGAGCGGTATATGCGCTCCTTCGAGATGGCGCGGCGGAAGGGGGCGGCGGCGTCCCGCGAATCTGTCGCCGCCAGAGATGGCGGCCGCCGGCCATTTGAATCGCCGGAGCTGAACCTGGACCATCTGTACCAGATGACCGATTCCACGGGCATCTTCCAGCACGCCAGCCTCACCGCCCCGAATCCCGCGGAAGGCTACTGCACCGACGACAACGCCCGCGCGCTCATTCTGGCGGTGTTGCTCGGCCAGTTGGAAGACGCTCCCCAGCGGGTCCGGGCGCTGGCCACAACCTACGCCGCGTTCCTGGACTATGCCTTCGATCCAAAAACCACGCGTTTCCACAATTTCCTGGGCATCGACCGCCGTTGGCTCGACCAACAGGGGTCCGAAGATTGTCATGGCCGGGCGATTTGGGCGCTGGGCACGGCGGTGGGACGCTCGCCGCATTGGAGTTCCCAGACGATGGCCGAGCAACTCTTCGCGCAGGCGCTGCCGGCCGTGACGGGGTTCACTTCGCCGCGCGCCTGGGCATTCAGCCTCATCGGCATTCACGAATACCTGCGCCGGATGAGGGGCGACCGCCTGGCCCACGATGTCCGCGAAGATCTGACCGGGCGGTTGATGACCCTCTTCGACCAGGTCGCCGAGCCCGGCTGGACGTGGTTTGAAGACGGGTTGACTTACGACAACGCCAAGCTGGCTCACGCCCTGATTGTCAGCGGACGCGCCACCGGAAAGAAGAACGTGTCGGAACGAGGCATACAGGCGTTGCGCTGGCTGGTGGGCGTTCAGACCTCGCGGCGTGGCCGGCTGCGGCCTATTGGCAGCAACGGATTCTACAAGCGCAACGGCCGGCGCGCGGACTTCGACCAGCAGCCCATCGAGGCCCAGACCACGGTCTCGGCTTGCCTGGAAGCCTACCGCGCCACCGCCGACCCGTGGTGGTATGAGCAGGCGCAACGCGCCTTCGACTGGTTCCTTGGCTGGAACGATCTGGGGCTGGAACTTTACGCCCGCCAGACGGGCGGCTGCCGCGATGGGCTGCACGCGGACCGGGGCAACGAAAACCAGGGGGCGGAATCGACGCTGGCCTTTCTCCTGTCGCTGGCGGAAATGCGGCTGATTCAGAACACCGCGATTAGCGTGCAACGGGCCGGTGTGGCAGCCGCCATCGCCCCATGAAACAGATCGAGGTCAGACGCAGCACCGTCACTTTGGACCCGGACCCCACGCACGTGCTGGCCCGACCGTTTCGTTTGATGAGCGACCAGCGCTCGGTTAAGATCGCCACC
>JBAWDI010001039.1:0-9979 GCA_049590695.1 Bryobacteraceae bacterium | reverse complement strand
TGGCGACCACCATCACGCCGGGCTTCCAGGCATTGGTCTTCAAGGCCTCGCGCGGGATCGAGGACATCTACGAATTGACGTACATCCGCCAGGACGGCAGCCGTTTTCCGGCGGTGGTGTCGGTGACCGCGCTGCGCGACGACCAAGGCGGCATCATCGGCTACCTGTTGATCGGCACCGATAATTCCGCGCGTAAACAGGTGGAAGCGGAGCAGATGAAACTGGATCAGCGCCTGCGCGACCAGCAGTTCTACACGCGCTCGCTGATCGAATCCAACATCGACGCGATCATGACCACCGATCCGGCCGGCATCATCACCGACCTCAACAAGCAGATGGAAGCGCTCACCGGCTGCACGCGCGACGAACTGATCGGCGCGCCGTTCAAGAACTACTTCACCGATCCGGGGCGGGCCGAGGCGAGCATTAAGCAGGTGCTGCGGGAGAAGAAGATCACCAACTACGAGCTGACCGCTCGCGCCCGGGACGGCAAGACAACCGTGGTGTCCTTCAACGCGACCACCTTCTACGACCGCGACCGGAAGCTCCAGGGCGTATTCGCCGCCGCGCGCGACGTCACCGAGCGCAAACGTCTCGACCAGGCGCTGGAGGAGCAGAACGTCGAGTTGAAGAGAGCCCGGGCCGCGGCGGAAAAAGCCAACCTCGCGAAATCGGCTTTCCTTTCGAGCATGAGCCATGAGCTTCGCTCGCCGCTCAATGCGATCCTCGGCTTCGCCCAGCTCATCAGTTCCGATTCCCCGCCGCCCACGCCCTCCCAGACCGCCAGCATCGATCAGATTCTCCATGCGGGATGGTACTTACTGG
This sequence comes from Bryobacteraceae bacterium, assembly GCA_049590695.1. Classification (GTDB taxonomy): domain Bacteria; phylum Acidobacteriota; class Terriglobia; order Bryobacterales; family Bryobacteraceae; genus Fen-178. The sequence goes on along the minus strand of JBAWDI010001039.1, from coordinate 9,154 downwards.
AGCTGATCAACGAAATCCTGGATCTGGCGCAGATCGAGTCCGGAAGGCTGGCGCTGTCGCTGGAACCGACGTCGCTGGCCGAGGTCATGCTGGAATGCCGGGCCATGATCGAGCCGCAGGGGCAGAAGCGCGGCATCAAAATGACTTTTCCGCGGTTCGACCTCCCTTGCTTTGTGGATGCCGACCGCACCCGGTTGAAGCAGGTTCTCATCAACCTGCTTTCCAACGCGATCAAGTACAACCAGCCGAACGGGACGGTGGTCGTGGCGGTGGACCGCGCCAGGTTCACCCCGGAACGCACTCGCGTCAGCGTCAAGGACACCGGCGCGGGCTTGCCTCCCGACATGCTGATGCAGCTTTTTCAGCCATTCAATCGACTGGGACAAGAGAGGAACTCTACCGAAGAAGGCACGGGCATCGGCCTGGTGATGAGCAAGCGGCTGGTGGAACTGATGGGAGGCGAGATCGGCGTCGAGAGCACGGTCGGGTCGGGTAGTGTGTTCTGGTTCGAACTGAACTCGGCCGCCGCGCCACAACTGGCAGTGGACAGAGCCGAACCCGCGGCCAAGCCGCAAGCGCAGGTTCAGCCGGACGCGCCGCTGCGCACGCTGCTCTGTGTGGAGGACAACCCGGCTAACCTGATGTTGATCGAGCGACTCGTCGCGCGCCGCCCGGATTTGCGCCTGCTGAGCGCCAGAGACGGAGATCTGGGTATCGAGCTGGCGCGCGTCCACCAGCCGGAAGTGATCCTGATGGACATCAACCTGCCTGGTATCAGCGGCATCGAAGCCCTGAGAATCCTTCGCGAAGACCCGGCAACGGGGCACATTCCCGTGGTGGCCCTCAGTGCCAACGCCATGCCGCGCGACATCGAGAAGGGCCTGGAGGCGGGGTTCTTCCGCTATCTCACCAAGCCAATCAAGGTCAATGAGTTCATGCACACGCTGGACGTGGCCCTGGAATTCGCCCGGCACGGGGCCGGTCATGCCACATAAACCGGGACGAGGGTAATGGTCAGCCCAGCCGATATTCTGAACGCTAGAATTCTGGTGGTGGACGATCTGGCAGCCAATGTCCTTCTGCTGGAGGGCATGCTGCGCATCGCCGGCTATCGATCCGTCGAATCTACGACTGATCCGAGAGAGGTCTGCGAACTTCACCGCAAGAACCGCTACTCGCTGATCCTGCTCGATCTGCAAATGCCCGGCATGGACGGATTCCAGGTGATGGAAGGCCTGCAGGAAATCGAAGAGGACGGCTATCTGCCGGTGCTGGTGATCACCGCGCAGCCGGCGCACAAGCTGCGCGCTCTCGAAGCCGGCGCCAAGGATTTCGTGAGCAAACCGTTCGAGCTGGCCGAGCTGCGCGCGCGCGTTCACAACATTCTGGAAGTGCGCCTGTTACACCTGGAAACGAAGAACTACAGCCGAGTGCTGGAGGAGACGGTCCGGGAACTCGAGGCCAGCCGCGAAGTGATTCGTCTGAAAACCCTGGAGGAGCGAAAGGCGAGCGAGCGGGAATTGGCCTTGGCGCAGGAAACTCAAGAAAGCCTGCTGCCCCGTTCCCTGCCCCAGTTCGAGAATTTTCGCATCCATGCATTTAACAGTCCCACACGCTATGTGGGAGGGGATTTCTACGACTTCCTGCAACTGAAGTCGGGGGAATGGATGGGGGTTCTGGCCGATGTTTCCGGTAAGGGGATCTCGGCGGCCCTGTTAAGCTCGATGGTGCTGGGCGCGCTCAGCATGGAATTTCACTCCGGGACCGAACCGCAGGAGGTTTTGAACCGGGTGAACCGGCTGCTGTGCGAAAAGTCGCTCCCCTACCAGTTCGTGACGCTCTTTCTTTTTCTCCTGGGCCCGGACGGCACGGGGCGATTCATCAGCGCGGGACATAATCCAGCCTATCTGTTCCGTTCCGCCACGGGAAAGATCGAAGACATGGCCTCGGACTCCTTTTTCCTGGGGATGTTCGATTCCGCTTCTTATGAATCCCGCGGCTTCCGTCTCGATCGAGGAGACATTCTGGTGGTGTATTCCGACGGCCTCACCGACGCGCAAAACCATCGGGAAGAAATGTTCGGAAAGAAGAGACTACTCCAACTCATCCGGCAAGAGGCGCCCTCGGGAAGTGACGCGCTGGAGCGGAAGTTGTTGAAGGCGATTGCGGAATTCACTCAGGGCACGCCGCAGACCGACGACATCACCTTCGTGGTGGTCGAAAAATATCAGTGAGATCCACCGCTACATTACGACCGTGAGTGCCAGTCCGATACCCGGATACCTGCGGTTGTACAGGTAGTAGCCGTCGTCATAATCGATGTAAAGGTCATCGGTGTCGTACCAGTTTTCCGCCCAGGAATCCGGCCAGGGGTCGAGGAGCATGAACGAAAAGCCGCCGTACGAGAAGCGGGGATACCCCATATAGATGGTGGGGCTGCCCATCCGGAACCAATGGCGGCTCCCGAAAGAGAGATCGAAGCGGGCCTGAGGAATGTAATAACCGCCATAGCCTCCCCGCTGCGCCCAGGTGCGATGCTCGCCGGCCCAGTTGTGCACGCGATCCTGCTGCAACGAACTATGTCCCTGCCAGGCGCCGTTTCTTGCCCATCCCCGCTGCTGTTGCCACGCGACTGCCTGCTGCTGGGTACGTTGCGGTTGCTGCCGGGCCGGCTGGGAACGTTGGGCCTGCTGCTGCGGGAGCCGCCGTTGCTGTTGCGGCTGCTGTCTCGGAGCCTGTTGCGCCCGCTGCTGCTGCGGCTGCTGTCTCGGAGCCTGTTGCGCCCGCTGCTGCTGCGGCTGCTGTTTGGGAGCCTGTTGCGCCCGCTGCTGCTGCGGCTGCTGTTTGGGAGCCTGTTGGGCCCGCTGCTGTTGCGGCTGCTGTCTCGCAGCCGGTTGCGCCCGCTGCTGCTGCGGTTGCCCCTCAGGTTTGCCTTTTTTTTCCTGCGCGTAGGCAGGGTCAATCGTCCCGAACAGCACGAACAGGGTGCCAATGCCGATCACTCGAATCAGTTGCATAGGAATAGTTCTCCGTTAATTTCGCTATTAGGTGTGCACGCAGATGACCAATCCGCCCCGAACGATGTTCCAACGCCGTGGCAGTGGCTTCCTATTTCTTGGTTTCGGGAGTCACGCATTCGACCGGCTCTGGGGCAGGCGTATCGGCGCGATGCGCGACGATTCCCGAGGCCCTCTCGGTCGGCTTATCCGTCGTCCCGAAATCGGCGGCCGTTTCGGCAGCGGAGGAGATATCCCGCGCGCCAGTATCTTTCAGGGTTTTTTTCGCCCGTTTACGCCACTCCGGGCCGTCGCAGTGAACGGACAGGAGAATACCGCCACGCCTGATCCGGCCCGCGTACCGCTTGGCGACGTATTCCGACAGAGGCAAGCCCGCCAGCAATCCCGCGATCCATCCCAGCGCTCCGCCGACGCCCGCGCCAGCCAAAGCAGCCAGCACCGGTCCAGCCGCGGCGAGCGGCGCTAAGACCGGGATGGCCACGGTTTGAATGGAAACCAACCAGGCCAATGCGGCGCCAATCACCGCGCCGATTGCCGCTCCCGCCGCCGCTCCTTCCGCCGCCTTGGTGTGTTTCTCGTGCCCGAAATCCTTGGAGCCTTGGTTGTCGGATGACAGAACCGAGATATCCGCCGCCCGATACCCCTCTTTATGCAAAACGTCGATGGCATCCGATACGGTTGTTCGATCCGTATAGATTCCAATGACCGATGTATTCTTTGCCATTTCGGTGTTCCTCCTTTTGGAACTCGCCTGACTGTGTTTGCACGAGCCGGGCCAACCGCCGGAGACCGCGCCGGGATGCGGGGAGGCGGTACTGGACCAGACAGGCAGGTGCAGAATCTGCCTTCTGGGATGCAGGTTTGGTTGCGCGCGCCACGTGGCTGAAAGCTCCGGCGGCCCCGGCCTAATCGCTTCCCAGGTATTCGGAAGGCACATCGTCCTCCGGGAACTGTTTCGTGTAAACTTCAGCCACGTCCGGCTCGGGGGCATCTTCCACGCCGCCGATGGCTTCAGCCTCGAAGGATTGCCCCTCCTCGAGCAGTTCTTCGACACTCAATGGGCCTGCCTCCGCGAGATCCGATAATCCCTGGGTGTCCCCGGACTGGCCGGCTGAATCCGTACCCCCGCCCTTGTGTCTGGTCGAAACGGTGGTGTAGGTTCGGGTTCCTGAATCGTCTTGCTTCCGCATGCCTTTCTCGATGCACGTAGCTGGCCGCTGAAGGCTTCTCGTCCACGTGGCCGTCGAATTGCACGGAACCCGGCTGAATTGGCGAAGTTACATTACCGACCTGCCCTCTGCTGTAACCGGCAAGGCGGAAGACGAGTGGGCGGGAGCAACGGCGTGCTTGCGGGAGCCGGTTGTTCGATTTCCGATGGCCGCCCACGTGGCTTTCTCTTGTTTGTTGCGGCAGAGGGGTTTCTTTGCCGAATGTTCTCATAATGGCCTTTCCGGGGATCGCGATTGCGGTAGCCGTCTGGCGTGTCTGGCGGAGGACGAACAGGACGCGGGCCTTTCCAGGTACGACATAGGGCAAGACTCCAGACGACCCGACGCCGGATCCCAGCCCGAACCCGGGCGAGCCGCATCGGTAGCAGCTCTTGCTGGTCCATGAGCTGCTCCGATGCGGTTTTTCTTTGGGGGGGCGCGGCAGTTCCTGCACCCCGCGCGGCAATAGCTGCATGAGCCGATGGCTCGGAGGGGAAGAGCAGCTTCGAGAGATTCTTGGTTTTGGCGCTGGCCTGTGGGCACTTCGCGGTGCCCTGCGCCGATGGACCTCGGAGTGCTCCTTCTTCGTCGTGTGTGGCCAGCCGGCCGCACGGATTCTAAAGCATAAGGAGAAGGAGCAGATGAGTATTTTGAAAAGAGCAACGACAACGGTGTTCTGCCTGGCGTTCATGGGCGTGGTATTCTCGCCGGCCGCCAGCGCAAGCGCGTGGAACAGGAAAACCACGATGACGTTCAGCGGGCCGGTGGAGATTCCGGGGGTCCACCTCAAGGGGTGGGCGGTGCTGCCAGCCGGCACCTATGTGTTCAAAATCATGGACTCGAATTCCAACCGCCATATCGTCCAGATCTTCAACGCGGACGAAACGCAGATCTACGCCACCATTCTGGCCATCCCGAACTATCGCCTCAAGGCGACGGGCAAGACCGTAGTTACTTTCCGGGAGCGGCCGGCAGGTGAGCCGGAGGCGCTACGGGCATGGTTCTATCCCGGCCGAAACTGGGGCGAGGAATTTGTGTACCCGAAGGCGGAAGCCATGCAGTTGGCCAAGGAGACCAACACGCCGGTTCTCTATACGGCGGTCGAATTGCCGCTGGAGGTCGAAACGCCAATTCTGCCGGTGAGCGCACCGGAAGTAGTGCAATTGAAACAGGCGCCCGTTAAGGCGGCTCAACCCACCGGAGAAACGGTGGAAGTCGCCGCGGTGGTGACTCCGCCGCCCGCCGCCGAGCTGAAGCCGGACGTCCAGCCGACAGAGGTGGCAGCGGTACTCCCGAAGACCTCGAGTCTGTTGCCGTTGATCGCGATGCTCGGACTGCTGGCATTGGGCCTGGGTTTGGCCTTCCGCATGGCGCAAAAGCGCATGCTGTGAGAGGCTGCGTCCACTACTTGGCGCGCCTTTTTTGGTGGCGCGCCCGCGGCCGGAGAACAGCTATGAGGAGATGGCTATCGCGGGCGGGAGGGCGCGGCTTGTCGAAAGCGGTCGCTCTCCCGGCCTTTTTCCTGGTTGTCCTGGCGGGCTACGCCGGATATCGGGCTCCGCCGGCGCCGCAAGATCGCAACTCGGAATCTCTCCGCATCTCGGTGGACGTCGACCTGGTGGTGTTGCACGCCACGGTGTCCGACCGGCATGGTGGTTTTGTTTCCGATCTGGGTGAGAAGGATTTCGAGGTGGATGAGGACGGTGTGCCGCAATCCATCCGGCTTTTCAGGAACGAAGATGTTCCGGTCACCGCGGGACTGATTGTCGACCACAGCACCAGCATGGCGCAAAGAATGCCGGAGGTGACCGCCGCCGCCCAGGCGTTCGTGCGGTCGAGCAATCGGGACGACCAGATGTTCGTCGTGAACTTCAACGAGAAGGTGTACCTGGGCCTGCCTGCCGCGATCCGATTCACCGACAGCACCGCCGAACTGCGAGACGCCATCGCGGCCACACCTATCAGGGGCATGACAGCTCTTTACGACGCCATCGCCAAGGGCCTCGAGGAATTACAGGCTGGCAGCCGGGATAAGAAAGTGCTGATCGTAGTCAGCGATGGCGGCGACAATGCCAGCGCGCACAGCTTGGCCCAGGTCATGAAACTGGCCGGGCAATCCAATGCCGTTGTCTACACCGTAGGTATATTCCAGGCGGAGGATAAGGAACGGAACCTGGGTGTGCTCAAAGACTTGGCACAGGCCACGGGCGGCGAAGCCTTTCTGCCCGAGGAGCTTCCCGAAGTAACGGCCATCTGCGAGCGCATCGCCCGCGACATTCGCCATCAATACACCATCGGATATGTTCCCAACAATCCGACGCACGACGGCGTCTATCACGCCATTCGGGTACTGGCGCGGGCTGAGGGCCATCACGGCAGACTGTCCGTGCGCACCCGCACCGGCTACATAGCGAGCGGCGAACCGCGGCGCGACGAGAAGAACGCCCCATGAGGTTTGTGGTTCAGAAAGCGCCCCTGAGACGGCTGCTGAAGTGGGGCCAGCGCGGGTTCTTTGCGTGCGGCGTCCTGCTTCTGGGCTATTGCGCATTCGTCCTGGTGGACGCCTGGGTTTTCCAGAGACGCGAGAGCCGGGAGCTCGACCGCCTGCTGCGCGACCGGCAAGTGGCCAGCCAGGGCACGCCTCAACCGGGGATCTCGACTGCCCCGAAGAGCGCGCCCGCCGCCGTGGACGGGCTGATCGGCCGCCTGGAAATTCCGCGTCTGCTTCTTTCCGACGTGGTCGCCGAAGGGATCGACAGAACCACTCTGCGGCGCGGGGTGGGACATATTCCCGGCACGGCGCTGCCGGGACATCCCGGCAACGTGGGCCTGGCCGGGCACCGGGACACGTTCTTTCGTTCGCTGAAGGATTTGAAGATCGACGATGAGGTCGAATTCTCGACGCTCGCCGGCAATTTCAAGTACGAAGTGGAGTCGCTCAGAGTGGTGGACCCCGGCAATGTAGGGGTTCTGGCTCCGTTCGGGCACAACGTGCTGACGCTGGTGACCTGTTACCCTTTCTATTACGTCGGGCCGGCGCCCAAGCGGTGGGTCGTAAGGGCGAGACAGGTGGTACCATAACATGGGTTCCGCGGGGGTGAGCTTGAAACACGCTTCGGCTGTGCGCGCAGCCCGAATCCTGGTGATTGAAGACAACGCCTCGGACGTCTTCCTTCTCAATCGGGCTCTGAAGAGGCAGGATTTCCCATTTGAACTGGTTCACCTGCTGAACGGAGGCGAAGGCCTCGCCTTTATTCGCCGGCAGGGAGTCTATGCCGAGGCGGCCATTCCGGACTTGATCCTGATGGACCTGAACCTGGCCAAGTACACTGGCGAAGACATCTTGCGCGAGATTCGGGCGGTGAAACACCTCGCCGGCGTTCCCGTCTGCGTGTGGAGTTCTTCCCAGTCCCGGCGAGACCAGTGTTTGCTCAAGGATCTCGGAGTTTCCCAATTCATCACCAAGCCTTCGGGCCTCGATCAATTCATGGAGATCGGCAAAAGCATCAAGGATCTGCTGGCCAGTCGCAGAGACGGCTGAAGTGGGGCAGGCTGGTAGCCCGCGGTGGGTTGTCAACCCGCCGGCGCGCGATGGCACGACACGTGCTATGTTTTTCCCGGCGAGAAAGGTAAGTGTTGCGAGTGGCAAAGAAGACCGGTAAGCGCCGGCTAGGCACTGGGGAACCGGGCGAAGCCGGTACACTCCCGATAGTTGTGGGCGTAGGAGCCTCCGCCGGCGGGCTGGAGGCATTCACGGAGCTGCTCAGCCATCTGCCGGCCGATACCGGAATGGCATTCGTGCTGATTCAGCACCTGGATCCCAAGCACGAGAGCCATCTGACCGAGTTGCTTTCCAGGGCAAGCAAGATGCCTGTCACGGAGATCCATGGCGAGACTCGGGCCCGGGCCAACCACGTTCACGTGATTCCGCCGCGAAGCAATCTGGGCATTTCCGATGGAGTCCTACATACCCTGCCCCGGCCGGCGGGGGGCCACAACATGCCGATCGACTCGTTTTTCCGCGCCCTGGCGGCAGACCGGGGCAGACAGGCGCTTGGCGTGGTTCTCTCGGGAACGGCATCGGATGGGACGCTGGGCCTGGAGGCGATCCAGGCCGCGGGCGGTGTCACCTTTGCTCAGGAAACGGGAACCGCGAAGTTCGACAGCATGCCGCGCAGCGCCATCGCCGCCGGTGTGGCGGATTTTGTGCTGCCGCCGGCCGGAATCGCGCGGCGGCTGGCGGCCATCGCGCGGGGATCTCACAGCGGCATCGAGCCTCGGGAGGCCATTGAGCCGCCGGGGGACGCGGACCTGGCCAAGATACTCCGCCTGGTGCGCGGCGCCACCGGAGTGGACTTCACGCACTACAAGCCCAGCACCCTCCAGCGGCGCATCAAGCGGCGCATGACCCTGCGCGGATTCGGGAACCTGAAAGACTACGGCCGGGAGCTGGAACGGAATCGCGAGGAAGCCATCGCGTTGTGCGAGAACTGTTTTATCACCGTCACGGCGTTCTTCCGGGAACCGGCGGTCTTCGAGGAACTCAAGAAGAAGGTGTTCCCGGCCCTGGTGGAGAACAGGAGGCCCGACGATCCGATCCGGATCTGGGTGCCTGGGTGCGCCACGGGCGAGGAGGCTTATTCGATCGCCATCTGCCTGATGGAATTCCTGGAAGACGCGAAAGTGAGGGTCCCGTTCGAGATTTTCGCCACCGATATCAGCGAAACGGCGATCGAAAAAGCGCGTGCCGGCACATACAAGGACTCCGAGTTGGCGCATATCTCGCCGCAGCGGTTGGCGCGGTTCTTCACCCGGACGGAACGCCGGTACCAAGTCGCCAAAATCATCCGCGACGTATGTGTTTTTGCCCGGCACAACGTGGCCGAAGACCCGCCTTTTTCAAAGCTGGATCTCATCAGTTGCTGTAAC
>JBAWDI010001038.1:0-2841 GCA_049590695.1 Bryobacteraceae bacterium | reverse complement strand
ATGGTACTCGCCACGGTCCCGGCGGGGACGGTCGCCACGGTCGCGCCGGTCGCGCATTTCGCGGCGCGGCTCGGGCTCGGGGAGCAACCCGCGGCGCTTGGTCAGGTCCAGAATCTCGCCCTTGTATATCCACGTCTTGATGCCGATCACGCCGTACGTCGTGTGCGCCTCGGCAAATCCATAATCGATATCGGCGCGCAACGTGTGCAGCGGGAGCTGGCCTTGCAGGTACCATTCGCTACGCGCGATCTCGGCCCCGTTCAGACGGCCCGAGACCCGCACCTTGATGCCCTTGCATCCGAAACGGAGCGCCGAATCCACCGCCTTGCGCATGGCGCGCCGGAAGGCTACGCGCTTCTCGAGCTGCAAGCCGATAGATTCCGACACCAGCTGCGCGTCCAGTTCCGGCTTGTGCACTTCCTGTATGTCGATGAAGACCTCGCGCTTGGTCTTCCTGGCCATGTCCTGCTTGAGCTTCTCGATCTCCGCGCCCTTGCGGCCGATGATGATGCCCGGCCGCGAGGTCCGGATGGTGACCCGCAGCTTGTTGCCGGGCCGGTCCACTTCGATCGAGCTGACCCCCGCCGATTTCAGCCGCTCGCTCAAATTCTCCCTCAGTTCCAGGTCTTCCTGAAGCAGCTTGGCATAGCCGTGCTTGGCGAACCACCGCGACCGCCACGGCTTGTTGAAGCCCAGCCGGAATCCGTACGGATGAACTTTCTGTCCCATCTATGCTTCCTTCTCCGCCACCTTGATGACGATATGCGCCTGCCGGCGCTGGTACCGGTAAGCGCGGCCCATCGGCGCCGGCCGGACGCGTTTCGAGCGCGGGCCTTCATTGACGTAGGCCTCCGTCACGTACAGCCGGTCCACATCCAGGTCTTCGAACCGGTCGGTCGCGTTGGCGATGGCCGATTCCAGAACCTTCAGCACCATCGGCGCGATGCGCTTGTTGGTGGTGCGCAACACCGTCCGCGCCGCGTCCGCCTGCCGGCCGCGGATCAGGTCCACCACCAGCCGCGCCTTCTGCGGGGAGATCCGGATGTATCTCGCCTCCGCTTTGACTTTTATGTCGGCTTCCATGCTTCCCTCGCTATGCCGCCGGCTTCGCGGTCTTCTCCGTAGCCGCCTTCACCGAATGGCCCCGGAACGTCCGCGTCGGCGAAAACTCGCCCAGCTTGTGCCCCACCATGTTCTCCGTGAGGTACACCGGGATGAACTTCTTGCCGTTGTGCACCGCGATGGTTTGCCCCACGAACTCGGGAAGTATGGTGGAGCGCCGCGACCACGTGCGGATCACCTTCTTCTCGCCGGTCGCGACCAGAACCGCGATCTTGGCTTCCAGGTGGGTGTCGGTAAACGGTCCCTTCTTGACGGATCTGCCCATTTCCTTACCTCTTCTTGCTCTTGTGCGTGACGATCCACTTGTCGGTGCGCTTGTTGTTGCGCGTCTTGAATCCGCGCGTGGGCTGGCCCCACGGAGTCACCGGGTGGCGCCCGCCCGAGGTCTTTCCCTCGCCGCCGCCGTGCGGGTGATCCACCGGGTTCATGGTCACGCCGCGGTTGTGCGGCGTCTTGCCCAGCCAGCGCGTGCGCCCCGCCTTGCCCAGCGAAACGTTTTCGTGATCCACATTGCCCACCTGCCCGATGGTCGCCATGCAGTCGAGCTGCACCCGCCGCGTTTCGCCCGAGGGCAGCTTCAGCAGCGCGATGCCGCCTTCTTTCGATACCAACTGCGCCTGCGATCCCGCCGACCGCGCCATCTGCCCGCCCTTCCCGGGCTTCAGCTCGATGTTGTGGACGATGGTGCCCGCGGGAATGTTCTTCAAAGGCAGGGCGTTGCCCAGCAGGATGTCGGCCTCGGCGCCCGACATCACTTTCTGCCCCACCTTCAGTCCGTCGGGCTGCAGGATGTAGCGCTTCTCCCCATCCGCGTAGTGCAACAGGGCGATGCGCGAAGAACGGTTGGGATCGTATTCAATCGACGCCACCACCGCCGGTATGGCCACCTTGTCGCGCTTGAAATCCACCACCCGGTACGCCTGCTTGGCGCCCCCGCCGATGAACCGCGAAGTCACCCGGCCGGTGCTGTTGCGCCCGCCGGTGCGCTTCTTGGATTCTACCAGCGACTTCTCCGGACGGTCCTTGGTGATGTCTTCCCGCGACACCACCGTCTGGAAGCGCCGCGTCGCGGTGACTGGTCTGTAGGTCTTGATCGGCATCTTAGATCTCCGCGAAATCGGGCGTCTTCTCGCCCTTCTTCAACTTCACGTAGGCCTTTTTCCACGTCGAGCGGTAGCCCGAGAACCGTCCCCGGCGCCGCAATTTTCCGTCGAACGTGGCCGTCCGCACTTCCGTGACCTTCACTTTGAACAGCTTCTCGACCGCGGTCTTGACCTGCGTCTTATTGGCATCCAGCGCCACTTCGAAGCACAGCGTGCGCTCGTTGTCTTTCCTCTCCACGCCCTTCTCGGTCACCAGCGGGCGGCGGATCACGTCGTAGAGTTTCATTTCGCGAGTGCCTCCGAGAATTTCCGGGCCGCCGCTTCCGACAGCAGCACCCTCTGATGGCCCAGCAGCAGATAGACATTCACTTCCTTGGTGGCCACCAGGGTGACGTCCTTCAGATTGCGGACGCCCAACGCCAAGTTGCGGTTCTCGCCGTTGTCCACCACCAGCACCTTGCGGCCGGCTTCCAGCTTGGCCATGGCGCCCATCGCGTTCTTGGTCTTGTGGTCGGCAAAAGTGAAAGCCTGCACCACCTTCAGCTCGCCGTCCCGCAGCTTCGCCGAAAGCGCCGAGCGCAGCGCGCCCAGCAGCATCTTGCGCGGCATCTTGTAG
>JBAWDI010001037.1:0-2767 GCA_049590695.1 Bryobacteraceae bacterium | reverse complement strand
CTCGATGCCGCGCCGTTCGGCCTGACCCGCGTACTCCGCGGTCTCGGCCGGCGTGCGGTGCGCCGAAAGCACGCGGCACTCGTGGTCCACCCCGAATTCCTGCAGCAGCTCGGCGGCCTGGCGCATGGTTCCCCAGTCCGACTTGCTGCCCATAATCACCGCGACTAGTGGCATAGTGGAATACCCAAGATAATAAGAACCCCTCCCGCCCCGCAACCCGGTTGCCCCTACAATAGAGGTTGCCGTCCATGCCAAAAACCTTCGCGCGGTACGCCTGGGCCGTGCTGGCCTACAACCTGGGAGTCGTATTGTGGGGCGCATTCGTCCGCGCCACCGGCTCCGGAGCGGGTTGCGGGAACCATTGGCCGCTGTGCAATGGAACCGTGGCTCAGCACTCACCCAGCGCCGCCACCATCATCGAATTCACGCACCGCGTCACCAGCGGGCTCGACCTGGCGCTGGTGGCGTTGCTGGTCGTCTGGGCGTTTCGCCGGTTTCCGCGCCAACACCCGGTGCGGCTCGGCGCCACGCTCTCCGCACTGTTCCTGGTGACCGAAGCACTCATCGGCGCGGCCCTGGTGCTGCTCGAACACACGGCCAAAAACGCCTCCGTTTCGCGCGCCTACTCGCTTTCCACGCACCTCATCAATACCCTGACGCTGCTGGCCTGCCTGACGCTCACCGCGTGGTGGAGCACGGAAAGGCCCGCGCCCAGCACCTCCGCGCCAGGCCGCCGATCCGTCTGGATGGCCGGCGTGAGCTTGGCGTCGGTGGTGGTGCTGGGGGTGAGCGGGGCCATCACCGCGCTGGGAGACACGCTCTTCCCTGCCTCGTCGCTGGCTGCGGGCTTGGCCCAGGATCTGGACCCGGCGGCTAACATCTTTCTGCGCTTGCGCCTCTTTCACCCCCTGATCGCGGTCGTAGTGGGCGCATGGCTCCTCTTTTACGCCGTCTCCGCCGCCTCGCGCCGTCCCGATGTCGCCGGCCGAGCCTGGAGCCTGGTGGCTCTGCTGGGAGTTCAAATTGTGGCTGGTGTAGTGAATCTGCTGCTGCTGGCGCCGGTGTGGATGCAACTGGTCCACCTGTTGCTGGCCGACCTGCTATGGATTGCGTTGGTGCTGCTCTCGGCCGCCACCCTGAAGTTCCAGCCCAGCGCTGTCGAATAGCCCCCCGGCCCCTGGCCCTGCTATGCTGGCCCCCATGAGCAAAAAAGTCCTCATTGTCACGGGTGATGGCGGCGACAGCTACGAAACGCTGTACGCTTACCACCGGTTTCTGGAGGCGCATTGGGAGCCGGTATTGGCGGCGCCATCGCGGCGGCGGTTGCACATGGTGTTCCACGACACCGAGCCGGGCTGGGAAACCTACGTCGAGCGCGTGGGCCATTGCGTCGAGGCGGATGTGGCCATTACGGCGGTGGCGGCCAAGGAGTTCGCGGCCATCGTCATCCTGGGCGGCCGGGCACCGGAATACCTGCGCAACAACGCCAGCCTGCTCTCGCTGGTGCGTGAATTCGCGGCCCAGGACAAGTTGATCTGCGCCATCGGCCACGGCATCCAGGTGCTGACGGCGGCGGGCATGACCAAGGGCCGCACCGTCACCTGCCACGACCACGTGCGCATCGAAGTCGAGCGCGGCGGAGGCATTTACAGTTCCAAGCCCGCCGTGCGCGACGGCAAACTGGTTACCGCGCAGACCTGGAAAGCCCACCCCGAGTTCTACCGCGAAGTTTTCGCGTGCCTCAATGAGCCGGCTTGAGGCCCTATCTCGCGCAGCAGATTTGCGTGGAGACCAGCGCCGCCGACGTGATCGGCTGCGACGCCGCAAAGTAGTTCTGCTCGCTCAGACGCCGGTACATGTCGCCGGCGATGCCCGCGGCCAGCGGACCAATGGCGGGCCGCCCTCCGGTCAGCAGGACCACCACCACCAGCTTGCGCGGTCCGACGTCGTTGAAGGAACCGAACCAGCCCAGATGAGTTTGGTTCTCGCTGCATGTGCCCGTCTTGCCGGCAATCGGCCCGTCCTCCCGGGCGCGGTGCGCCGTGCCAAACTGCACCGCCCCGCGCATCCCGGGCTTGATCACCGGGATCAGGCTTCCGATTTCCAGCCTGCGCTTCACCAGCGGCACGAAGTTTCTGGCCTCGAGCTGGTCGTGCGGATACTGCAGGTAGTAGAGCGTGCCGCCGTTGGCGATGGCGCTCATCAGCGCCGCCAGTTCGAGCGGAGTCTGCGAGATCTCCTCGCCGAAGCTGCACAGCATGCCGACTCCGCCATTCCGCGGCGGCGCGGAAGGAAAGGACCCCGGTTGTTCGCCCGCGACATTCAACCCGGCCCTCTCTCCGTACCCGAACAAGTGGGCGTAATGGCTGACCGTCTCGAAACCCAGCTTCGCTCCCAGCGTGGCGAAATAATAGTTGTTCGAGCGGGCTAACGCGTAAGTCAGGTCCATGCGCAGACCGCCCAGTCGAAACCGGTTGGCCGGCCGGATGGCTTTTTCGCTCAGTCCCGCCAGCGCCACCGCCACCTTGATGGTGGAACACGGCTGGAAACCCGTGCCCAGCGCCACCCTCTGATTCACCATCGTGAGAATGCGCCCGGTGTTGGGATCGACCGCCACCACGGTGCCGTTGTAAGGCCCCAGAGCTTCGACCGCCGCGCGGCGGATGACCAGGTCTTCACCGTCCACCATGTCCCCCACCGTGGAATCGGCATAGGTCGGCTCGGTCCAGGGGCCGCCCCGGATGACGACTGGCGCCGGGGCCGGGGC